>JAABTT010000080.1 GCA_011389765.1 Desulfohalobiaceae bacterium S24
TCAAAAAATAGAAGAAGCGTCTTTTTTTGTGCTCTTCAAGATGCTCGACGACGTTCAGGGGCTGTGTTGGCTTGGTGGCTTCCATAACGGCTATCCTTTAGGTGACGTACCTGCAAAAAGTCGAAAGCAAACGATTTGAGCTACTCAATATTCTTATAATCATCTGGATTTACTGACCTCTGACCTCTGACTACTGACCTCTGGCGGCTTCAAAAGGATTTTTTGCCGCCGCATCCTCCCTCATCCGGCCATTATGCGGAGCCTCTTGATTCTCCGGTGAACTTGGAATAGATTGTCTGCGTATCGCCGGCTTTTCACGTCGACTTGTCACGTCGACTTGTCACGTCGACTTGTCACGTCGAAGCTTCTGAGCGAAGACGGAAGCTTCTGAGCGAAGACGGAAGCTTTCAGCGAAGACGGGTTCCCGGCAGATGAAAAAAAGAATTCTTTTCATTCGCGCTTGCCCAGTGAAACGCGAAGCCTGTTTCACCGGGATCTATTCGTGCCTGCCCCGTGTACACTTCTTCCAGTACACTGGGGTGATCCGTGGGCAGTCAGTCTTTTCCTTATTCATTGTCAAAATATCCATGGAAGAGTACCCAAAGCTGGCTCCGCCCGCAACCCAAAGGTTCCATATCCAACAAGGACTTCAACTGCATCGGAGCAACACATTTTCTTGTTTTCTATGACAGCGATGAACCGATAAGCACTAACAGGGAGAGATCATGAAAATCGCCAAATGGGGTCTCGGTATTGTGGGATTGTTGGCCGTAGCGGGGCTTGTGGTCCTGTATGTGTATCTGCAGGCGACCCTGCCGGAGTATGAGGGCAAACTGAGCCTCGCCGGCATCCGGCAGGAGGTGGAAATCATCCGCGATTCCTACGGCATGCCGCATATTTACGCTCAAACGGATCATGACGCCTTTTTCGCTCTGGGCTATTGCATGGCCCAGGACCGCCTGTTTCACATGGATATTGTCCGGCGGGCTGCCAGAGGCAGACTGGCTGAAGTGCTGGGCGAATCCCTGCTGCCGGTGGACAAGCTCTTTCGGACCATTACCGCCGGCCGGTCGGTGGAGGAAATCGCCGCAAGCTATCCGAAAGATTCCTTCCAGAGCATGAAAGCCTATGCAGACGGGGTGAACGCCTACCTGCAAAACCATTCCGGTCCATTGCCCATCGAATTTTCGATCCTCGGCTACCGTCCGGAGCCCTGGCATCCCACCGATGCAGTTGCCGTGCATTATTATATGGCCTGGGACCTCAACTGCGCTTTTGAACATGAAATGCTGCACGCCGCCATTGAACAAAAAGTCGGCAGCAGGCTGGCCTCCCGGATTTTTCCCGTCTATCCTCAGGGCGCTCCAACGATCATGCCCGAAAAATCAAGTGCTCTGAAGACCCTGAAAACATACAATATGGCCAGAAGCGCCTTGAATGCCGTGGGTGGCGGGGCCAGCAACAGCTGGGTCGTTTCCGGGGAAAAATCCCAAACCGGACAGCCGATTTTGGCCAACGACCCCCACCTGGGGCACGGAGTGCCCGGCATCTGGTATGAAGCCCATCTCATCAGCCCCTCATTGAATGTCTCGGGCGCCTATCTCCCCGGACTGCCCTATGCCCTCATCGGGGCCAACCAGCATGTGGCCTGGGGATTTACCAATGTCATGGTTGACGACACTGATTTTTACCTTGAGAAAATCAATCCGCAAGATCCCGGTCAATACCGCTATCAAGATGGCTGGGAAGAGATGGAGATCCGCGAGGAGACCATCCGGGTCAAAGACGGCCGGGAGGTCAAGTATAGGATCAAACTCACCCGGCACGGTCCGATCATCGACACGGTGAACGACTATGAGGAGCCATCCGGTACCGCTTTGGCCATGCGCTGGACCGCCTATGAGCACTTGAAGGCCATTCGGGCCCTTAAGGGACTGAATACCGCGAAGGATATTGAGGATATTGAAAAGGCTGTTGAATTTTTCAAATGCCCGGGGCAGAACTGGGTCTATGCCGATGATCAGGGGAACATAGGCTTCTGGGCCGCAGCCGCGATTCCGATCCGGGACGGATTCTCCGGCGCGCTGCCGGTGCCGGGATGGGACGGCAGGCACGAATGGCTTGGCTATGTGCCCACCTCCCGGCAGCCGCATCTCAGGAATCCGGAGCGGGGCTGGATCGCCACGGCGAACAACAAGCATCTGCACGAGGCCCCCTATCCCATATCCCATTACTATGCCATGCCGGATCGGTTCATAAGGATTCAAGAGATGCTTACCGCCGAGGAAAAACTTGGAATGGACGACTTCAAGGCCATGCAGGGTGATTTTTATGTGATCCTGGCCCGGGAATGGGTGCCCCGCTTTCTGGAAGCCCTGGAGGGCACTCTTGTTTCGGAAAAGGAGCAGCTCGCCGCCTCCGTCCTGGAAGACTGGGATCGGATAGCCGGTGCCGAGCAGGTGGCCCCGTCCATTTTCCACGCCATGCTCAATGCCCTGATCGAAAACACTTTTCACAAACGACTGGGCCCGGAGTTGTATACGCAGTATCTCAAAAATAAATACACAGTGTTCAACGCCTTGCGCAACCTGGTCCAATCCGAAAATTCAGACTGGTTCGACGACCCGTCGACCAAGTCCAGGGAGACCTTCGAGGACGTGGTGCGCCTGAGTTTCCGGGAAGCGATTGCCACACTGGAACAGGAGCTGGGCAGCCGGGTCAGGGACTGGAAATGGGGGGAGCTGCACACCCTGACCCTCAGGCATCCTTTCGGTCAATCCTCGAAACTCATGGGCTCTTTCCTGAATATCGGACCGTACCCCATCGGCGGCAGTTTAGCGACCGTCAATCCCCAGGCCTATCCCTTGAACAATCCCTGGGAGGTGAAAAACGGGGCTTCGCTGCGCTATATTACGGATTTTGCAAACCGGGAAAACTCTGTCCGGGTCATCCCGGCCGGCATCTCCGGCAATGTCATGAGCCCCCACTACGACGATCAGGTCAAGCTCTGGCGCAGCGGACGCTACCGCCCCTTTGTTCTGGACAGGGCCTCCGTGCTCGGGGACAAAAAATATGAGCTGAACCTGCTGCCGCAATGATCAGGAACTGCGTTGGAGCGCTTGCGTCTCAAAAAAAAAATAGCCGGTATAACGTGAGTGTGGGCAAACTATCCCAGAATGAGGACCCAACATGATATTGCTTTTTATCTACTTATTCATCGCATTATTTGTTTCCTTTCTTTGTTCAATCATGGAGGCAGTTCTACTTTCCACTCCACCGACATTTTTAATTTCTGAAAAAGAACAGGGGAAAATTTGGGCGAAAAAATTCATGAATTTAAAAGAAGACATTGATAAACCGTTATCCGCAATATTGTCACTGAATACTGTTGCCCACACCATAGGAGCTGCAGGAGTCGGAGCTCAGTCTATTAAGGTTTTTGGCGAAGCATACTTCGGTATCGTATCTGCAGTTCTGACTATCTTGATACTGATCATTACAGAAATAATTCCAAAGACTCTCGGTGCACGGTTCTGGAGAGAGTCATCCATGATTTCATCATATATAATAAGGGGTATGATAGTAATAACCTATCCTTTGGTATTGATGGCTGCTGTTATTACGAGGGTCTTTTCAGAAAATAAAAATGAACAGTCAACCAGCAGGGAAGAAATATTGGCTTTAACAGGAATCGGAGCTAAGAAAGGTATCGTTAATGAAAAGGAACATAAAATTATACAAAATGTACTCAGACTTAAAAATGTCAAAGTTACTGAAATAATGACTCCGCGAGTAGTGCTCGTCACTGCAGACGAAAATTTATACCTGAAAGAATTTTTACAAAAAAAGGATTATCTAAAATTTTCACGAATCCCGACATATTCTGGACATAATGAAAATATTACCGGTTATGTATTTCGACAAAAGGTTTTTGAAAAACTTGCAGAAGATCAGTACGAATTGCAATTGAAAGATATTAAACGAGAAATAGTAATTGTACCCGACACAAAATATTTATTCAGTGTATGGGAAACACTTTTACAGAAAAAAGAACACATAGCGTTGATTGTCGACGAATACGGAGGCGTAGAAGGAATTGTCACTATGGAAGATATAATTGAAACATTATTGGGGCTTGAAATTATTGATGAAAAAGATGTCATCGGTGATATGCAAAAATATGCCCGTGACAGATGGAAAACAAAACAAATAAAATACAAACTGTTAGATACGGACAATTAAGCGAATCCCAAAGTCATGATTGGAGTCATTCAAATCACGACCCTACTTGTTATGTCCCTCTCCAGTTGGCGAGCACGACCGAGGTCTCGATCTGCCGTTCGGGAATGTTCCAGTAGCGACGCAGCAGGCTGCTTGTCGTGTCCCGGGATTGGCTGACGTAGCCGTTTTTTTCATAGAAGCGAATGGCCCAGGTGGCCGCCTGCCAGGTTCCGATCAGAATGGGTTTTTGGGTCAGCCCTTCAAGATGCTGGAGCAGCTGCCTGCCCAATCCCCTGTCCTGGCAGGCGGTGCGGACATAGGCGTGACGGATGAGGGTCACCTCTCCCCTATCCTGAATGCCCATGACGCCCGCCGGCCGGCCCGCTTGCTCGATGATCCAGAACTCCACCCCGTCGAGGATCTCGGCCTGCAGTTCCTTCATGGCCATATAGGGTTCATGCCAGCTCTCCGCCGGGATCACGCCTTTGTAGGCCTGAGCCGAGTCATTGATCAGAGCCAGCATTGCTTCAAGATCTGAGGCGGTGCATTTTCGGAACATTTGCCGACCTCTCTCTGTAAAGAAGGAACCAAACTCGACTCCTACCATAGCGGCCCCGGCCTTTCCCTCAAAGGCGTGCAGCTGGACCATGGCCGTGGTTTTTATGGGCCTTATTTGTCCCAAAAAAATACAGACCCTGTTCGACACTTCAGGATCCGCAAGCAGGTAGATTTGTAGGGCTTGTTGAAAAGTTTGAGTTGTATCTGAGGGAGCTGAAAAATGTCTTCCATACAGACGCCTTCCTGGCATTGGGTTGCAATCCACTCATAAGAGCTATTTTGATGGAATGCAGTACTTGGTGCTCATCCGCTAATACTTTGCCAAGCGTAAGCCAAGAAAAGATTTGGCCCGCGAATCACGCGAATAGGGAATTTTTGCGATTCGCCGTTGAGGCGATGACGCTTTCAGCTGCCGGTGTCTTATTCCCGGCAGCTGAAAAAAAAGCTCTCTTTATTCGCGTCTATTCGCGTGATTCGCGGGCAGTCAGTCTTTTTTTCATTATCAAAATATCCGTGGAAAACTACCCAGTACTTTTTTTGTCCAAAAAAAGTGGAATGCATTCCATTAGCCCGATCCGGTCTCAATCACCCGTTTGCTTGTCATCCCACGGGAGGTCCTCAGGTGCGGCGCGGTGCCATTCCTCGACGATCTTTTCCGCCTCGACAAAATCATCCTCTGAAACACGGATCACCCCCCAGCCGTATTGGACTTGGAAAAGACCGTCATAGGCCGTGTCGTGGAAGGACTGTATTTCCGCAGGAATGCCGTTTTCTTCGAGGATCGATTTGATGGCATTGGCCTCTGGTTCGTTTGCGGGTTTCAGCAGAATTTTCATAATGACCTTTCAGCTATCGCATTGTAGATTGTGGTTCTTTATAATACATGCAGACCGCTATGTCAAAAATTCGCTTTGCCTCCTGAAATGGCTTTGCAAAAGTTCGGCGTAGAGGATATTCTGCCTGGTGACATGTATAGGATCAACGCTTTTTCACCCCCCTTAGCGGTGCAGGTAGTCTTCCTGCTCGGGGTTTGGCTCATCTGCTGCAGCGTCCAGGCCGAGGCCAAACCGCCCGGGGAATATCAAACCCTGCAGCTTTTCTTTGAGAACGATCTGTTCGGCAATACCGACAAATACTATACAAATGCCGTCCAGGCGAACTGGCTCTCCAAGGACCTGGCCCGGTACAGGGACGATGTCCGCCTGCCGGACTGGACACTGTCTGTCATTCGCCGCATCCCTTTTGCCGGAGAACCGGACAGCCTGCACAATGTCGGTCTGATTCTCGGCCAACACATCTATACGCCTTCGGATGTCAAAGCGGACCGGCTCCTTAAAAATGACCGGCCTTACGCCGGATTTCTCTATGGCGGCCTGGCCCTGCACAGCAAGACGGTATCCCGCCTGGACACCATGGAAATCGTCTTTGGGCTGGTGGGACCCTCCGCCCTGGGTGAAGCTGCCCAGAACGGCGTACACCGGCTCCGATCCCTTGACCTGGCCAATGGCTGGGAGCACCAGCTGAAGGACGAACCGGTTCTGCGTTGTTCCTGGCAGCGGAAATGGCGGCTGTGGCAGTGGCAGGTTCCAGGCGGGATGGGGGCCGATCTGATCTCAGCTGCGGGTCTGACTCTGGGAAACGTCCGAACCGGAGCCAACGCCGGGGGAGAACTTCGGTTCGGCTTCAGAATCCCGCGTGATTTCGGTTCGGATGTGATCCGGCCGGGTGCCGGGATCAGCGCGCCCCTTCCGAACGGGGGGCAGCAGCGCAGCGGTACTTTTGGCGTGCACCTCTTTGGCGGGGTCCAACTGGAAGGGGTTGCCAGGAATCTGTTCCTGGACGGCAACACCTGGAGGAACAGCCACAGCGTGGACAAAAAACCACTGGTGGCGGATGTGTCCGTCGGGATGGCCCTGAATTTTGAAACCTTCAAGCTGACCTACCGCCACCTTTTCAGGAGCAAGGAATTCGACCATCAAAAACAGGGCCAGGTCATCGGCTCCCTGACCCTGACCTGGGCGTTTTAAAAGCAAGGTTTACAATTCAGAAAGAAAAGATAATTTGGAGATGAGAGCTTCGCCGAATTCATCATCTGGAACATATCGGCCAAACCCTGATCGGCCTCACCGCAGAGAAATCCGATACATCCGTCCCGACCTCCAAAGTTCAGGGCGGCTGTGGGGGAGGCATGCAGGCCGAGCTTTTTTTCAATTTCGTCATTACGGCGAAGCTTGTCCCGGACCCTGGTCCAGGAGCCGAAATCCAGGAGAAGGGGTACGATTCCGTCATTCCGGCGGGGCCTGTCCCGGACCCCGATCCGGGAGCCGGAATCCAGGAGAGGCCATAGAGGATGCCGCCACCAATTGAAGGCCAATCTATCATCAGAACTCTTGCCCATATTCTAATGTTTGGAGATTTCCAAAGGAGGCGGTCCGCCGCCCTGGGCTCCGGCGCATGGCTATCGGGCCAAATACGAATATCGGTATTATCCCTCTGCACAGGTCTATTTTGATGTCGGTCGGGCTATATATTTTTACTATGCAGACGGGGACTGGCGTAGGACGGCCAGTCGGCCCGGTTCGATCCAGCGGGAACTCGGCGATGCGGTCACTCTGGAAATGGACACGGACAGACCCTACCAATACCATTCGTCAGTGCGCGAAAACTACCCCCCGGAACAGGCCAAGGGTCATGGAAGGGGCAAGAAAAAAGAGAAAGCAAAGGATTGGTAATCGATGGGAGATCTCATGTACTATGACTTTTTTGAAACCGGGCTCATCGGGACTCTGACTCTGGCCGGGGACGACGAAGGCCTGCGGCACATCGACTTTGAAAAAGAGAAAAACCCGCTCATCATCCGGGAGGGCTGGAGGAGAGAGCCGGAGTTCTTCAAGCCGGTCAAAGAGCAGTTGCGGGCCTATTTCAAGCGCCGTCTGACCCGGTTCGATCTTCCCCTGGCTCCGGAAGGCACCCCCTTCCAGCTCACGGTCTGGCAGGCTCTGCTCGACATCCCTTACGGGACGCTGGCCAGCTACAAGGACATCGCCGAAGCCGCGGGCAAGCCCAGGGCCGTGCGGGCCGTGGGCGGAGCCAACGGGAAAAACCCCCTCCCCATCATCGTGCCCTGTCACCGGGTGGTCGGCAGCAACGGCTCACTGACCGGATTCGGGGGCGGATTGGATACCAAGAGTCGTCTCATCGCGCTGGAGAGCTCAGGTGTCGACGAATGACAATAAGCTCAGAAGATCATCCCTTGGTGTTCATCCGCTATCTTTCGCTGAGATCGATTTTGAACCGGACCTTATGATCGCCGGGTCTGTTGTAGTCCAGAAAGACCTTGATTCCGTTGACCCGGCCGCCGCCGTCTTCAAGGAAAAACCCCATTTTCTGGTGAAAGGCAATGGAATTGACATTGACCGGCGATGTACAGGCTCTCACGATATGACGCCCTTCTTGCCGGCAGCGCTCGAAAAAACGTTCGTACATGGAGCGGCCGATCCCTCTGCCGCGATAATCGGGGTGTACACCTGCGAAATGAATGTAGGCCTCATGCTCGTAGGACTGGGAGTCGAATCCGATCAGAAATGCGATCAACACATCCCCGTGTTCCACGATCAGGGACGTGGTGTGGAAATGGAGCAGGAACACCATCGGCACCATTGAGGTGAGGTCCCGGCCGTCCCACCAGTCAGGAAGAACGGCAATAATCCTTGTGTGATCTTCCGGTCCGGCCGATCTGATATTCCAGGGCTTTTGTTCGGCTTGAATCATGTTTAATTTCCTGGGCCAAGGTTTTGCGGAATCATGGTCTTGGTATCCTCTTGTGCAAGGTCTAAAAACCAGGGACGAACGTGTCGGAGATCTCCTGCCTCTGCATCTGCAACCATCTTTGAGCAGTATCTCCGATTGACCAAGGCTGCTGCCCGGACAGCAGGGCCGAGGGACGCTTCTGGAAATCGCGGCTGAGGAACAGAAGCATTTGCAGCGTCTCGGGGAGCTTATGGAAACAACCGCCGGCAGGGAGGATTGAACATGGGCAGACATCTTGTTCTGGTCGGCGGCGGTCACGCCCATATGCTCACCCTGGCCAATGTGCACCGTTTTGTGCAAAAAGGGCACCGCATCACGCTCATCGGACCCTCCGAACACCACTACTACTCAGGCATGGGGCCGGGCATGCTCGGCAGGACCTATGCCCCAGAGGAAATCCGTTTTCAGACCAGACGCCTGGTGGAGAAACAGGGGGGGACATTTATTCTGGATACGGTCACGAGCATTGATCCGGACAAGAAGTCCCTTAAACTGAAAAGCGGAGCTGAGCAGTCATACGATCTGGTCTCCTTCAACGTCGGCAGCTACGTGCCCCGGGAATTGATCCAGACAGACCAGGCCGAGGCCCCGGACATCTACCAGGTCAAACCCATCGAGAACCTCCTGGCTGTCCAGAAGAGGCTCCTGGAGCTGGGCGCCG
The DNA here is from genome assembly GCA_011389765.1 of Desulfohalobiaceae bacterium S24. Classification (GTDB taxonomy): domain Bacteria; phylum Desulfobacterota; class Desulfovibrionia; order Desulfovibrionales; family Desulfothermaceae; genus JAABTT01. The sequence goes on from JAABTT010000080.1 coordinate 9,251, forward strand.
AAGGAGAGTTCCGGGTGGGCATCGTCGGCGGGGGCCCCTCGACCGCGGAAATCAGCGGCAATATCCACCGCCTGCTCCGAAATTCCGGCCGTTGCCGGCCCCAGATTCAGCTTTTTGCCGGCCTGAAATTCATGGCCCGTTTTCCGCGGCAGGTCCGGAGGAAGGTGATCGATTCCCTTGAGAAGCGGGGCATCGAAGTCCTGGAAGAGGGTTACGTCCGAGCGGTCGAACCGGGACGACTGATCCTGGAATCAGGCTATCACTACCAGCAGGATCTGATCCTGCTGGCCCCGGGCATCAGGCCCAGCCCCATTTTCAGGGCCTCCTCCCTGCCCACCGGACCGGACGGGGGCCTGCGGGTCAATGATTTTCTCCATTCGCCCGACTATCCGGACATGTTCGGGGGCGGCGACTGTATCTACTTTCAAAAGCGCCCCCTGGACAAGGTCGGGGTCTATGCCGTGCGCCAGAACCCGGTCCTGCTGCACAACCTCCTGGCCCGGTGTGAGGACGAAGATCTCATTCCCTTTGATCCAGGCGGGGATTACCTGCTCATCTTCAACCTAGGTGACGGCACCGGGGTCTTCAGAAAGAAGGACATAGTCTTCAACGGCCGCCTGGCCTTTTTCATCAAGGACCGCCTCGACCGGAGGTTCATGAAGAAATTTCAAGCCTTCGAATAAGGCAAGGACGCAGCTTCTCCCGGATCGCTCTCCCTCATTTGATCGAGAACAGACTCGATATGTCATCTTGAAACGGTTCGAAAACAGGGTCCAAAATGTCCGTCATTCCGGCGGAGGCCGGAATCCAGTCAGACGATGCTATGATATAAGTCCTTCCACGCAGGGTTAGCACTTTCAATCATTCGCAGTTTCCAGACTCGCTTCCATTCCTTTATTCTCTTCTCCCTAAGAATTGCAGATTCCATGATCTCATGAAGCTCGTACCATACCAGAGATGGACATGGTACCTTTGTACGCCTGCGTAGCGTCGTTGATGACGGCGTGCGTATCTTCGAGATCAGGATTCCCTTCAGCTCGTTTTGAAGTTCTCCCCCTGCTGTGCCGACTCTTTTGACGACTCCCCCATCTTCTCGAAGGCGCTCATCGCCGTTGTCACCATGCCTGCCAGATCACTGGCATTGCTTGGAATGACCAGGGTATTGGAGGTCTTGGCAAGTTTGCCAAACTCTGTCATGTATTGTTCGGCCACACGCAGATTCGCTGCCCCCTCCCCGCCATTCGTTTGGAGCTGTTCGGCGATGAGTTTCAGCCCTTCTGCTTTTGCTTGAGCAACAGCCAAAATTTCCTGGGCCTGGCCTTCTGCCTCGTTTATCCGCTTTTGCTTCTCGCCTTCGGAACGAAGGATGGCGTCCTGCCGCTCACCTTCCGCCCGATTGATCGTAGACTGCCGTTCGCCTTCGGATTTGGCAATCGCTGCACGCTTTTCGCGTTCGGCGGTCATCTGAGCCTCCATAGCCTTTTTCACCGATTCAGGCGGCAGGATGTCCTTGACCTCATAACGCAGGACTTTGACGCCCCAGGCCTGGGCTGCCTGGTCAATGGAATCCACCACCTGTCCATTAATGGTTTCCCGTTCTTCAAAGGTTTTGTCCAGGTCGATTTTCCCAATGCAGGACCGCAAGGTGGTCTGGGCCAACTGGGATGCGGCCATGCGGTAGTCATTGATGCCGTAAGCCGCCAGTTTGCTGTCCATGACCTGCAGATAAAGCAGGCCGTCAACTTCCACAGTTACATTGTCCTTGGTGATGCATGTCTGGCTGGGTATATCGGAGACCTCCTCCTTCAATGAATATTTGTAGGCCACCTTGTCCAAAAAGGGAATCAGTATATGGAAACCGGCCCCCAGCGAATTATTATACTTACCCAATCTTTCAATGATAAATTCGCTTTTCTGCGGCACGATGACCGCGGATTTGAGGACAGTGACCACCACCAGAAAGCCAAAAACAGCGACAGCGACAAGTACTGGATTCATGACAACTCCTGCTTAAGTTGAAGGTTTTTTTACAAAATAGACCTGGCGTGAATCGCCGGCAAAACTCACGATTTCGACAATCTCATCCTTTTCAATCTCCTTATCCGAAGCCGCATCCCATAAGGTCCCCCGAAATCGGATGCGCCCGCCGGCTTGCGGGTCTATGCGCTGAACCACCCTGGCCTGTTCACCCCGGGGAAAATCGTCATAATCTGTTTCTGTCTGCTTGGATGACCGGCCTGTAAAAATCTTCATAAACCATTTCCGAAGAAAAACAATGGAACAGACGGAGACCAGAATAAAGACCAGGACCTGCTGTGTGAGCGTCAATGGCCAGATCAGCACAACAGCTGCCGTGGCCCAGCAGCCAATTCCAAAAAACAAAACTACAAAACCGGGCATTGTAAGTTCCAGGAAAGCCATGGCAACGCCCAGAATAAACCAGATAAGCCAAGGAGATAAAGCCCAATCCATGTTCATACTCTCTCCACAAAGGTCTGCTTGTTCGTCCCTTCTTTCGGTTTATTATTCAGAAACCACATAAATGTGCCAGCGGTCAAAGCCTTCAGGATGCTTCTCTCCAGGCCCAGCAGCTCCATTTTGTCCTGCTGATCGGGACGGTATTTGCGGACCACGCCTCGATAGACATAGAGGATCTCGAAGCCGAGATGGTCGTTCTTGACCCAGGCCGCCACACCTGGATCATGATCCAACTGAAAGGCCTCGCCCGCCTCCCAGGTGCTGTCCTGGACACAGGAATTGATATGACTACTCTTCTGGGACTTCGAGTTCTTCCCATTTGGTCCCATAGGGCGCACCGCCGGAAGTGTAGCCTGCGATGAACGCGAAGGTCTCATCGGAGTCAATGTACAGGGCCTCAAGTTTCTTCTGTGCTGCGGCTTCCTTCTGACGTCTCCTGGAAAGAGCCCGGTCCTCCACCGATTTCTTAATTTCAACTAAATCATGTTGGTGGGAACTTGACATATAGAGCATTACTTAGTCCAAACTCACTTCGGCCAGCCAGTTGTGAGCCATCCGGATTTGTGCCCCATCCCGATAGGTCTTTTCCCTGTTGATTTCTTTAACCAATTGAATCTTCCTTATTTCAGTGAAATATTTTGCAAAGGAGGAAAAGTTTGAACTGAGATTGGCATCGCTCCATTTCACTTCGACCATGAGAGATGGTTCGTCATTTTGAGTCATCAAAAAGTCAATTTCTCTTCCATCTTTGTCCCTCAGGTAAAAAAGATTCCACTGTTGCCCCAGGCAGTCTTGTCTG
>JAABTT010000081.1 GCA_011389765.1 Desulfohalobiaceae bacterium S24
GACAGTGCCCCGATGCCGATCCGGCCGTCGTCCAGGCCGGACATGGCAACGGCAAATCCCTGACCCTCGGCCCCCAGGAGATGGTCGGCCGGGACCCGGCAGTTGCTGAAGATGAGGTCGGTGGTGTCCGAGGCGCATTGCCCGAGCTTGTCTTCCAGCCGGCCGGTGGCGAAGCCCTCCATGTCCCGGGTGACTAAAAAGGCGCTGAGGCCTTTGTGCCCGGCCTCGGCGTCGGTCTTGGCCAGGACGATGAACAGGCCGGAGGTGGCCCCGCCGGTGATCCAGCGCTTGGTCCCGTTCAGGATATACGCGTCGCCCTGCTTTTCCGCGCTGCAGGTCAGGGCGGCCGGGTATTCGTGGTTTTTGTCCCGCTCCGCCGCCAGAGGGGCCAGTTCCTTTTGGGCGAATTCCCTGGCCATTTTTCGGATCATGCGCTGTTCCCGGCTCAACCCTGAGCTCATCACGTCCTCCCCATGTTTCTGATCCTATAGAGGCTTTCGGGGCGGCAAAGCACCAAGTTCAGAGTGGATAATTTACCAGTTTCACCGCCGATTGCAACTTGAATTTTGCCGGAACTTTAGACATACTGATTGAAAAAACAGTTCATCCGTCAAATGCGATCCCTTGAAGGCGGAGTATGTCGAAGGAAGTGGATAGCCCACAAAAAACATGGAAGGAAGCGAAGACGTTAGACTCCGAAACACGGGAAATACGCAAAAAAAGTCTCTTGCTGCGGGTGTTCATCCGCTCATACTTTGTTTAGCGTAAGCCAAGGAAAAATTTGGCCCGCGAATCACGCGAATAGGCGCAAATGAAGAATTTTTGGCCGGCAGAATGAAGGCAGCTGCCGGCCAAAAGGCTTCGCCTTGAAGGCATTCACTGATTGTCTGTGGTTCTCCGTAACTTCCTGATTTTTTTCGGTTCAGCAATGTTATATCTTCAATCTTCAATATTCAATCTTTAGTCTTAAATCTCTATGCTTCAGATGACACACACGGAATTGTTGGAAAAGATCCAGGGGCTTCAAAAGCGCAATGAGGAATTGGAATTTCTGCTCAAGGAGTGCAAACGGGCCCTGGGGGCCGGGGCGGATCCCGGCAGCCTCTACGAGGTGGCCCAGGATTTGCTCGAACTCAAAAAGGCCCAGGAAGAGCTCAAGAAAGAGCGCGATTACTTCAAGAACGTTCTGGACAATTCCGCGGACGCCATCGGAATCGTGGACGCCAAGGGCAAGTTTCGGCGCTGGAACAAGCGGGCCGAGGAACTGTTCGGCTATCATTTTGAAGAATTGAAGGGCAAGTCGGCCTTTGACCTCTACGCCAGGCAAGCCGAATTGGAGCAGATGCTCTCCAGGCTCAGGCAACAGGGCTATGTCAGAAACTTCGAGGTCAATATCCGGCGCAAAGACGGGCGGATCATTCCTTTTGACATGTCCATCCGGGTGCTCAAGGAAGGCGGCATGATCATCGGCAGCGTGTGTGTGGCCCGGGAGCTGAGCCAGATCAAGCAGGTCCAGGCGGCCCTGCGCAAGAGCAATGAAGATCTGGAAAAGCGGGTCCGGGAGCGCACGGCCGAACTCAGCGCGGCCAATACCAAGCTGGAGGAGGCGAATATCGCCCTGCGCGTGCTTCTGGAGAAAAAGGATGAAAGCAAGGCGGTGCATGAGCAGAACCTGGTCTTCAACATCCAGCAGCTGATCCAGCCCTGCCTGGACAAGCTGCACAGCAGCGGCCTGGATGCCTACCAGGATTTTTACATGCGCATGATCCAGTCCCAGATCAATGAGATCATCTCACCCTTGAAGCGCACGCTGTCCGACACCTACGGCCTGACCCAGACCGAGGTGGAGCTGGTGGAACTCATCAAGCAGGGCCATCAGACCAAGCAGATCGCCGAACATTTGAACCTCTCCCGCCGCACCATCGACACCCATCGCCACAATATCCGAAAGAAAATGGGGCTCTTGAACAAGGGGATCAACCTCCGGGCCCATCTTTTGACCCTGGATCGGGGTGCGGAGTAGGGAAGCGAGGAAGCGCGGAAGCGCGGAACGACGAGCGCGGAGCGCGGAAGGGGAAAAGGGGAAGCTAAGAACGTGGAACGGTGAAGGCGGAAAGGGTCTCGGCAACAGATATGAATCACAGCTCGTTATTGCGAGCGAAGCGAAGCAATCTCTCAGAAAAACCTTATCGCCCGGGATTGCTTCGGCGAAGACGCCTCGCAATGACAGGCTCTGTAGGCTTATCCGCTGAAAACAGGCAGCAAAGCCTTTGGTTGAGGGGTAAAAGCCTAGTTCGAGGGGTCTTTTGGCGCATTATTATACGTACTGTGCGTACGTATTTTGTACTGAGTTTTTCGGCATTGTCATACTGTGAAAAATGGGGCATGTTTTTTCGGGATACTCACGAATACTGATCCAATTTTGCTTATTTGAACAAAGACTGCTGGTCCCAAGGTTCAAGGGCGATATTGCAAAAAAGTTGAGTTGGATCAGTAAAAAATCAACCGGGTAAGGAGCGTGGGCCTATGATTCTGAAAGACCATTTGCTGCTGCGGAAAATTCTCATGGCCGGGACCGGTATCCTGCTGGCCCTTTTCCTGCTGGGGCACATGCTTGGCAACACCACCATCTTTGGATTCTACGGCGGGATCAATGCTTATGCCCACCATATTCAGGGCCTGGGACCTCTGTTGTGGCTGATCAGGCTGGTCATGCTGGCCGTTTTGCTGATTCACGTTTTCTTCGCTATCGTCCTGACTCTGGAAAACCGGAAGGCCAAGCCGAACAGATATCAGGTCCGTGCCTACCAGCGGACGGATTTTGCAGGCCGGACCATGATCTACACCGGCCTGATCATCCTGGCTTTTCTCCTCTATCATCTCCTGCATTTCACCTTAGGCCTGACCAATCCCGATCTCTATCACCTCCAGGACAGCGCCGGCCGGCACGACGTCTTCAGCATGGTGGTGCGCAGTTTTCAAAATATCTTTATTGCCCTGGCCTACACCATCGGCCTGGTGGCCCTGTTTTTCCACCTGAGCCACGGAGCGTACAGCCTGTTTCAGACCATGGGCTGGAACAGCGATCGGTTCATGCCGGCCACCGAAGGCTTCGGCAAGGGACTGGCCGTTCTCCTGCTTGTGGGATTTCTGCTCATTCCTGTCAGCGCCCTGCTCGGGCTGTTGGCTTAGGGAGGTTCACGGTTCACATTTCACGGTTCACAGTTCAGGGTTGGGAAGTGAGATGCGGTTGCAAAAAATCTTTTTGCAGCCGCCAGAGGTCAGTAAATACAGAAGATTATAAGAACATTGCGTAACTCGAATTGTTTACTTTCGACTTTTTGCAGGTACGTCAAGAAAGGACTCGTCAATTGAACTGCCATATTATGACAATAAATCGATAAATACTGAGCGGCGGACTGCATTGCGCAGGGAATCGATGTGAGGAATGTATTTCCTAACGTTCTTGGAACATAGGAGTCAATGCATTCCGACCGTCAGTATTTATGGGAGGTCAGACGTGCAACTCGATGGAAAATGCCCCGGCGGGCCGATTGCCGAACAATGGGACCGGCATAAATTTGCCATGAAGCTGGTCAATCCGGCCAATAAGCGAAAGTTCACAATTCTGGTGGTGGGCAGCGGCCTGGCCGGGGCCTCGGCCGCGGCCAGTCTCGGCGAGCTCGGCTACAATGTCGAGGTCTTCTGCTACCAGGACAGCACCCGCCGGGCGCATAGCATCGCGGCCCAGGGCGGGATCAATGCGCCCAAGAACTATCCCAATGACGGGGACAGCATCCATCGCCTGTTTTACGACACGGTCAAGGGCGGCGATTTCCGATCCCGGGAGCCCAATGTCTATCGGCTGGCCCAGGTCAGCAATTCCATCATCGACCAGTGCGTGGCCCAGGGCGTGCCCTTTGCCCGGGATTACGGCGGATATCTTGTGAACCGCTCCTTTGGCGGGGCCCAGGTCTCCCGCACCTTTTACGCCAGGGGCCAGACCGGACAGCAGCTCCTGCTCGGGGCCTACCAGGCCCTGGCCAGACAGCGCAAGGCCGGCACCGTGCACCTGCACACCAGATCGGAGATGCTCGACCTGGTCCTGGTGGACGGCGAAGCCAAGGGCATCATCGCCCGGGATCTGATCAGCGGGGAGCTGCACTCCTATGCCGGGGATGCCGTGGTTCTGGCCAGCGGCGGCTATGTCAATGTGTTCTACCTGTCCACCAACGCCATGGGCTGCAATGTGACCGCGGCCTACCGGGCCTACAAGCGGGGAGCCTGTTTCGCCAACCCCTGCTACACCCAGATCCACCCCACCTGCATCCCGGTCAGCGGGGAGCATCAATCCAAGTTGACTTTGATGTCCGAGTCTTTGCGCAACGACGGCCGGATCTGGGTCCCGAAGCAGAAGGGGGATACCCGGCGGCCGGAAGACATCCCGGAACAGGACCGGGACTATTACCTGGAGCGCAAGTATCCGAGCTTCGGGAACCTGGCCCCCCGGGACATCGCCTCCAGGGCGGCCAAGGAGGCCTGCGATCAGGGCCGGGGCGTGGGGCCCACCGGCTACGGGGTGTATCTGGATTTTTCCGATGCCATTCAGCGCCTGGGGGAGACAGCGATTCAGGAACGCTACGGCAACCTTTTCGAGATGTACGAGCGGATCACGGCGGAAAACGCCTACCGGCAGCCCATGCGCATTTATCCGGCCCCGCATTATTCCATGGGCGGGCTGTGGGTGGATTACAATCTGCAGAGCAATGTCCCGGGGCTGTTTGTCCTGGGCGAGGCCAATTTTTCCGACCACGGCGCCAACCGGCTCGGGGCCAGCGCCCTGATGCAGGGCCTGGCCGACGGCTATTTCGTGATTCCCTACACCATTGCCGACTATCTGGGCCGCATCGCGCCGGGAGCAGTGGATACCGGGCATGAGGCCTTCCAGGCCTGCCGGGAATCGGTGGAGAAGCGCATCAGCGGACTCTTGGGCGGCAAAGGGCGGCAGACCGTGAACGAATTTCACCGCAGGCTGGGGAATATTATGTGGGAAGACTGCGGCATGGCCCGCAGCCGGGAGAGCCTGAATCGGGCCCTGGAACAGATTCCACAGCTGCGCCGGGAGTTCTGGGAGGACGTGATTCTGACCGGCGCACCCGGGGGCCTGAATCAGGAGCTGGAAAAAGCCCTGCGCGTGGCTGACTTCCTGGAATTCGGCGAGCTTCTGGCCCGGGACGCCCTGGCCAGGGAGGAGTCCTGCGGCGGGCATTTTCGGACGGAGTACCAGACCGAGGAAGGCGAAGCCATGCGCAACGACAAAGATTTCAGTCATGTTGCGGCCTGGGAATATAGCGGGGAGGATACAGCCCCGGCGATGCACACCGAGCCGCTGGCCTTCGAGAATGTTCAATTGGCGGTAAGGAGTTATAAATAATGGATCTCACCCTACGGATCTGGAGACAAAACGGGGCCGAGGCCCCGGGACGTCTGGAGGAACATGCTGTGACCGGCGTTGAGCCGGATATGTCCTTTCTGGAGATGCTGGATGTGCTCAACGAGACCTTGCTCAAAGAGGGACGGGACCCTGTGACCTTTGAGCATGACTGCCGGGAAGGCATCTGCGGCTCCTGCGGCCTGGTGATCAACGGGATTCCGCACGGTCCGGGAGAGCGCTCCTCCACCTGCCAGCTGCACATGCGGCATTTCAAATCCGGGGACACCATCACCATAGAACCCTGGCGGGTGCACAGCTTTCCGATCCTCAAGGATCTGATGGTGGACCGCTCCGCTTTGGACAGCATCATCCAGTCCCATGGCTATATCTCCGTGAGCACCGGCAGCCCCCCGGACGCCGGCACCCGGTTGATCGGCAAACCGGAAGCGGATCAGGCCATGGATGCCGCGGAATGCATCGGCTGCGGCGCCTGTGCCGCGGCCTGTCCCAACGGGTCGGCCATGCTCTTCGTGGCGGCCAAGGTCTCCCATCTGGCCAGCCTGCCCCAGGGCAGGATCGAGGCGGCCGAACGGGTCCGGGATATGACCCGGACCATGTTTTCCTGCGGCTTCGGCAACTGCTCCAATCATTATGAATGCGAAGCCGCCTGCCCCAAGGGGATCAGCCTGAAGTTCATCGCCAAGTTGAACCGGGAATCTTTGAAGGCCCTCTTTCGAGGATGAGGAAAGGGGAAGGGGGAAGGGGGAGCGCGGAACGCGGAACGGCGAGTGCGGAAGGCGGAAGAGAGGGAACGTGGAATGCGGAATGCGGAACGCGGAAGGCGGAAGAGAGGGAACGTGGAATGCGGAATGCGGAACGCGGAACGGCGAGGGCGGAAGGGGGAAAAAGAGAAGTGGGGAAGCGGAACGCGGAAGGCGGAAGTGAGAAGTGGGGAGTGATGAACGTCGAACGCTGAACGTCGAACGTCGAATGAAGAATAAAGAATAAAGATACCGGCTTCAACTGCTCAACCGGCTCAAGCGGCCGGCCCAACCGAAATCGTGGGGAACTGTAATGCGAACAATAGATCAATACGAGGTACAGAACCGGGTTCGGGAGATGATCATGCACACGGCCAGCCATCTGCCCGCAGATGTGCTCCAGGCCCTGCACAAGGCCCGGGAGTCGGAAGAGTCGGATTCCGCCCGGGAAGTCCTGGAACAGCTGCTGCAAAACGCGGACCTGGCCGGCAGAGAAAGCCTGCCCCTGTGTCAGGATACCGGGGTGGCCGTCTTTTTTGTAGAGATGGGGGAAGACTGCCGCCTGGAAGGGGGGAGTCTGGGGGAGACCTTGAACGCGGCCATGATTGAAGCCTATGATCAGGCCTATCTCCGGAAATCCATGGCCCATCCCTTCACCAGAAAAAATACCGGCAGCAATGCCCCGGCCCAGATCCATTACGAGCTGGTTCCCGGGGACCGTCTCAAAGTCTCTTTTATGGCCAAAGGAGGCGGGAGTGAAAATATGTCCCGCTGCACCATGCTCACCCCGGCCCAGGGCTGGCCGGGAATCAAGGACTTTGTGCTCCGGCGGGTGGCTGAGGCCGGCCCCAACCCCTGTCCCCCGACCATTGTCGGGCTGGGGATCGGGGGCTCCTTTGATCAGGCTCCGGTTCTGGCCAAGAAAGCCTTGTTCCGGCCCCTGGATCAGGCCCATCCCGAGCCGGAAATCGCCGCGCTGGAGGCTGAATTGCTCGAGGAAATCAATCAATTGGGCGTCGGTCCCATGGGGCTCGGAGGCCGGACGACCTCGCTCGGGGTCCGGATCAACTGGTCCTACTGCCATATCGCAAGCCTGCCCCTGGCCGTGAATCTCCAATGTCATTCTTCAAGATACAGCGAGGTGCTTTTCTGATGCAGACACACACCTTGAATACACCGATCAGCGAAGCAAAGGTCCTTGAACTCAAATCAGGAGATAAAGTCCTGTTGAACGGGACGATCTATACCGCCAGGGATGCGGCCCACAAGCGAATGCTGGAGGCCCTGGATCAGGGACTGGAGCTGCCCTTTGAGCCGCAGGGAGCGGTCATTTATTACGTGGGGCCGACTCCGGCCCCTCCGGGCCGGCCCATTGGGTCCGCCGGTCCGACCACCAGCTACCGCATGGACAGCTATGCCCCGCGGCTGTACGGACTCGGGGTCAAAGCCAGCATGGGCAAAGGCAAACGAAGTCCCGAAGTGAAGCAGTCCTTGAAGGACAACAAGGCCGTGTATCTGGGGGCCACCGGCGGAGCCGGGGCCCTGCTCTCCCAATGCATCGTCTCCGCAGAGGTCGTTGCCTATGAAGACCTTGGACCGGAAGCGGTCCGGGCCCTGGTGGTCAAGGATTTTCCGGCCCTGGTGATTAACGACGTCTACGGCGGGGAGCTCTATAAAATTTAAAAACAAGGTTTTTAAATTTTATCCCTGTCGGAATCGCTATCGGAATCGAAGTCTTAATCTTCATCATATCAATTCCCGATACGGATTCCGATGGTGATTCCGAATTGGATCAGTATAAAGAATTGAGGGAGGCCCTGGTGGACAGAGACAGGAAAAAAATGGCCGCAGCGATCAGCACGGCTGTGCAGGCTTATATCCAGTCGGAACAGCAGGCCGGATCGGAACCCGGGGAAGAGGTTTCCACTGCCGGGGACCGGAGCCGTTCCTATCCCGTGTTCAGTCCCTGGGCCCTGTCCGGGAGACAGGCCATGATGGACTGGCGGCGGCAGCTGCAATACCGGATTTTGGGCTGAAAGGAAGACCTATCAGCCCAAAATCCGGTATATGGCTTGGTGAAATCAGGAAAGTTCCCTGGAGTTATCGAAGATCATGGTCTCAATCGCCAGGTTTTTGAGAGAGGTAACTGTTGAAAATTATGTATAAAAATTTTGTCTGCAAAATTTTTATACCGGGAGCAAAAGATGACTGAACAGCACGGAGTATTACAAGCAGGGAGTCCGGAGGAACAGGTCCAGCCGGATGCTCGGCTCAAGATCCAGGACTTGACCTTCAGGGACGGCCACCAGTCTCTGTTTGCCACCAGGGGCCGGACCGAAGACCTGATTCCCATCGCCGAGGAAATGGACCGGGTCGGCTTTTTTGCCATGGAGGTCTGGGGCGGGGCCACGTTTGACGTTATGCACCGCTTCCTGGCCGAAGATCCCTGGGAGCGGATCCGGACCCTGAAAAAGCATATCCGGAAGACCCCGTTTTCCATGCTCCTGCGCGGGCAGAATCTCGTGGGCTACCGCAATTATGCCGATGACCTGGCCGAGGCCTTTGTGCAGCGCTGCTGTGAAAACGGCATCGATGTCTTCCGGGTCTTTGACGCCTTGAACGATTACCGGAATTTCCAGACCGTGGTCAAGGTGATCAAGGATCAGGGCAAGCACTTCCAGGGCTCCATCTGCTATTCCCTGACCGAGCCCCGGATGGGCGGCGAGGTGTACACCCTGGAGTATTATCTGGAAAAGGCCGGGGAACTGGAAGCCATGGGCGCGGACAGCATCTGCATCAAGGACATGGCCGGGCTCATCGCTCCGTATGATGCCTATACCCTGGTCAGGGCCCTCAAGGATACGGTGAGCCCCCCGATCCATCTGCACAGCCACTTCACCTCGGGCATGGCGGACATGTCCCTGCTCAAGGCAGTGGAAGCCGGGGTGGATATTGTGGATGTCTGTCTGGCTCCCTGGGCCTACCGGACTTCGCACCCGGGACTGGAGCCGCTGGTGGCCTCCCTGCAGGGAACCAACCGGGACACCGGCTTTGATCTGAAGCAGTTGAGCAGGTGTTCGGAGCATTTCATCAAGATTTCCCCGAAATACAGGCATTTGCTGGACGACCGCATGTCCATCATCGATACCAATGTACTCCTGCACCAGACTCCTGGGGGCATGTTGTCCAACCTGGTCAATCAATTGCGGGAAATGGACGCCCTGGATAAACTGGAGCAGGTCTTTCAGGAGCTGCCCCGGGTGCGCCGGGAGCTCGGACAGGTGCCACTGGTCACGCCCACCAGCCAGATCGTGGGGATTCAGACCGTGAACAACGTCCTGTTCGATACCCCGGAGGAGCGCTATACCATGGTCACGGCCCAGGTCAAGGATCTCTGCTACGGGCTGTACGGCAGGACCCCGGTCCCTATTGACCCGGCTGTCCGGGAAAAGGCCCTGAAAGGCTATCCCCGCGGGGAAGAGCCCATTAGCTGCCGGCCGGCAGATGTCCTGGAGCCCGAAATGGAAAAGGCCAAACAGGAGGTGGGCGATCTGGCCCGGGATATCGACGATGTCCTGGTTTACGCCCTGTATCCAACCACGGGCAAGCGTTTTCTGCGCTGGAAATACGGTCTGGAAGCCGTGCCCGAGGCCTGCCGGCCCAAGAGCCTGGAGGAGGCTGAAAAGGACCAGGAGCTGGTGGAAAAGGCCAGAAAGGGCCTGGTGCAGGAAATACGGGAGGAGCCGGCCCCGGAAAAGGGAGCGGGGCTGCGGACCTTCAATGTGTTTGTGGATGAGGAGTATTTCAAGGTGGAGGTGGAGCCGGCCGGCGGGGAGCCGGCTGTGACCTCCATCCGTCCCGGAGCGCAGGCTGCCCCTCAGAAGCCCCAAGAAGCCACGAAACCGGCAGCGCAGCAGCCCCAGCCCGAAACTCCGCCTGTAGGGGAAACAGCGGCCCCGGCTGCAGAGGGTTCGCCGGTGGAAGCCCCCATGCCCGGAATGATCATCCGCTTCGAGGTCCGGGAGGGGGATGAGGTGAGCGAAGGGGATCCCCTGCTCATCCTGGAGGCCATGAAGATGGAGAACACCATTGACGCGCCTGTTTCCGGACAGGTTAAGGCCCTGCATTTCAAGGACGGAGACAGTGTGAAAAAAGGAGATGTCCTGCTGGTCATAGGGTAGAGGGCAGAGGGCATAGGGCATAGGTTAGAGAGCAGAGGTTGGAGGATGCTGGGAGAGAGAACGTCGAACATCGAACGTCGAACTTTGAATGGTGAATGAAGAGGGGAGAAGGCAGGGAGTCGAGGCTGGAAGGCTGGAAATTTGAAATTGGAAATTGGTAAAGAGGGAAATATCGGAATGCTGGGATGCTGAAATTCTGGGATTCCGGGATGAAGAAGAGGGCATCTATTGATCGGAAATCGTAAGTCGCAAATCGAAAATCTAAAAGAGATGCCGGCAGTTGGCCAAAAAAAGAGCTTTCGGCTCCAGACCCTTTTCATGCTTTGGAGACGATGGAATTCAAGGGTCTCTGAGCCAACTGCCGGTATGAAGGAGGAATGAGTATGCATCAGAGGAAAAAAATTACAGTCGTGGGCGCGGGCTTTGTCGGAGCAACAGCTGCGCATTGGGCTGCGGCAAAGGAATTGGGAGACGTGTGCATCGTGGATATCGTCGAGGGCCTGCCCCAGGGCAAGGGCCTGGATCTGCTCCAGGCTTCGCCGGTGGAAGGCTTTGATTCCCGGGTCGTGGGAACCAACGACTATGCGGACACCGCTGGATCGGACATCGTGATCATCACGGCCGGGCTGCCCCGGAAGCCGGGCATGAGCCGGGACGATCTCCTGGCCAAGAATTCGGCCATTGTGAAAACAGTCACCGAACAGGTGGTCAAGTATTCACCGGAAGCCATCCTGATCGTTGTGTCCAATCCCCTGGACGCCATGGTCTATGTAGCCCATAAGACGAGCGGCTTCCCCCCGAACCGGGTGGTGGGCATGGCCGGTGTTCTGGATTCGGCCAGGTTCAGGGCCTTTATTTCCCAGGAGCTCGATGTCTCGGTGGAAGATGTCAATGCCTTTGTCTTGGGCGGTCATGGGGATTCCATGGTCCCCCTGCCCAGATTCAGCACCGTGGCCGGCATTCCGCTTCCGGAATTGCTTCCGGCGGACAAGATCGAGGCCATGGTGGATCGGACCCGCAACGGCGGCGCGGAAATCGTCGGCTTGTTGAAGACCGGCTCCGCCTTTTTCGCTCCTTCGGCTTCGGCCGTGCAGATGGCTGAATCCATGCTCAAGGACAAGAAGCGGATACTGCCCTGTGCGGCCTACTGCGACAAGGAATACGGCGTCGGCGGCTATTTTGTTGGGGTGCCGGTCAAGCTGGGAGGCAAGGGCGTGGAAGAAGTGATCGAGATTAATCTGCTGCCTGAGGAAAAGGTGCATTTTCAGCAATCAGTGGATGCCGTGAAGAAACTGGTCGCCAAGATGGACAGTGAATAGTCTGTATTTCAACCCATGGGAGTTGAAGATGGCCGAGAAAATCTATCGTATCTTGATTGCCAAGCCCGGACTGGACGGACACGACCGGGGGGCCAAATGCATCGCCCGGGCCTTGCGGGACGCGGGGTTTGAGGTGGTCTACACCGGGATCAGGCGCAGTCCGGAGGAGATCGCCGTGGCCGCGGTCCAGGAGGATGTGGACGCCGTGGGCCTCTCCTCCCTGTCCGGAGCTCATCTGCAGCTCTTCCCCGAGGTGGTGCGCAGTCTGGAAAAGCACGAGGCCGGGGATATCCCGGTGATCGGCGGCGGGATTGTGCCTGAGGAAGACATCGCCCTCCTCAAACAGGAGGGCGTTCAGGCTGTTTTCACCCCGGGAACCCCCATGGAGGAGATCATCTCGGCTTTCCAATCGGTTTGTCAGAAATAGGCCGGCTGCCGGCCTGTTGTGATGTTTACACTCAACAGTTTCTTCATTGATCAAACTGGCTGGTCCGTCCAGCCAGCGGCCGCGCTCGTATGAAACTTGATTTTTCTTGCTCCGTCACCCCGGCGCAGGCCGGGGTCCAGCTTTTTCAGACTGGATTCCGGCTCCCGGATCGGGGTCCGGG
>JAABTT010000082.1 GCA_011389765.1 Desulfohalobiaceae bacterium S24
TTTCAGTCCAGCCGGATCCGGGCTTTCTGATCCCGAAATCCTCCAGTTCGCCCCGGACCTCCTCCAGTCGGCCCTGCAAGGCAACTCGCCCGCGGTCCAGCACCAGACAGCTGTCCATGACCCCCAAAAGCGGCTCCAGATCATGGAGCGCCACAATCTGAGTGATTCCCTGCCGGCGGTTGTCCTGCAGAATAGCTCGAAATTCTCGTGCCGCCGGATAATCCAGCCCGCTGAAGGGTTCGTCAAAGAGCAGCACCTCCGGCTGCTGCAAAAGGACCGCGGCCAGACACAATTTTCTCTTCTGCCCCCCGGACAGCTGCTGCACCGGTTTGTCCCAGCTGTCTGTCAGTCGGAAGCGGGCCGCCAGTTCCCGGGCCGGACCTTGATCCTTGATGCGGCTGTTTCTGAGACTGAGTTCCAGGTCCTCCCTGACCGTGGCCCCCAGGATCTGCAGGTCGGCTTCCTGGAGAAGCAGGCCGGTGGCTCGGCGCAGCTGCCTTCCCAGCCCCGGAGCTTGTGCCTCGCCGATCCGGATCTCGCCCTGGGTGGGCGGAAAAAGACCGGCCAGCAAAGCCAGCAGCGTGGATTTTCCGCTTCCGTTGGCGCCGAGCAAGGCGAGGCAGTCCCCTTGTGCAACCGAGAAGCTCACCCCTTTGAGCGCTTCAGCTTCAGCATAGGCAAAGGAAAGATTCTGGGCCCGAATCATGGCCGCGGAGTCAATTGCTGGCGGCCCAAATACCTGGCCGCGGACACCGCGACCAGGACCTGGAGCACATCAGAGGGCAGAAAGGGAAACATGCCCACCCAGAGGGCTTTATCCAGGCCCATGTCCAGCGTGCTCTGCAGCCGGGCCAGCCCCAGCAGGTATATGGGAGCATAGCCCACAACAGACAGGAGGGCGCCCCAGCCCCAGGGCAGAAAATTTTTCCGGGTCAATCGGGACCAAACCCCGGTGATCAGCGGCACGGCCAGAAAACCAAGGAGATAGCCGCCGGTGGGACCCAGAATATGCCCGATCCCGGAAGTCCCTCCGGAAAAAACCGGGAGACCGGCCAGGCCGGCCAGAACATACAGGGCCACCGCGCAAAATCCCCAAAGGGGGCCGAGCACAAAACCCGCCAGCAGGACAAAACAGACCTGCAGACTGATGGGCACGGGTCCCAGCGGGAAATGGATATAGCTGCCCACCGCGATCAGGGCCGCCAGCAGTCCGCTCCAGACCAGACGGTGCAGATGCTCAAGCGTGGGCGCGTCACTGGACATGGTCTCTTGGATGGCTTTCATGGTTCGGGGTTCAGGGTTCAGGGTTTGGATGATTTGGGCTCAAGTTCATTGTGACTGCGGGGACAAGCAGTACATGCCTTTGGGTTCTATTGTCAACCCTTTTTTGGGCATGGTTGACAACTATCCCTGTCCCTGTTTCAGCAAAGCCTTGCCCAATGCTTTTGAAACGGGTAATATCGATTTTCATCAGGGGTCAATGCTTCGAGGCCGTCTCTCAAATTTTGGATTTGCGATTTGCAGGGCATCGAATAGGAACTGCCTAGCTGAGATACAACCAATACCTTTTTGTAAAAGCTCTATGCGCGGAAAAGAATTGCTTCTGGACCTTTTGAAAAAACAGGCCATGATCTCTGGACAGGCCCTGGCTGATACAGCCGGAATCTCCCGGACCGCGGTCTGGAAAATGATCAACCGGCTCCGCCGGGACGGCTACTGCATTGATTCAGCGCCGGGACAGGGCTACAGCCTGAAGTCGATCCCCGACCGTCTTTTGCCTGAAGAGATCCAGTCAGGACTTAAGACCCGCGTTCTTGGCCGGCGGATCATACACCTGCCCGAGCTCGAGTCCACCCAGAGCAAGGCCAGGGAACTGGCCGGAAAAGGGGAACCCGAAGGCAGTCTGGTCCTGGCGGAAAGGCAGACCCAGGGGCGGGGGCGGTTGCAGAGAGCCTGGGCCGGCCTGCCGGGGTCGATTTTTTTGTCGCTCATCCTCAGGCCGACGACCCCTGCCCACAAGGCCTCCCATTTTCCGCTGCTGGCCGGAGTAGCCCTGGCCCGGACCGTACACAACTGTCTGCCGGACCTCCGGCCCCGGCTCAAATGGCCCAACGACCTCCAGCTCAAAGGGAAAAAATGCGCCGGCATCCTGACGGAACTGGCTGCAGAACCGGAGCGGATCCACTATCTGCTCCTGGGAATCGGCCTGAACGTCAACTGCCCCGCCGGCCAACTGGATCCCGAACTCAGGGACATCGCCACCTCTCTGCAAATCGAAACAGGCGGGACAGTCTCCAGGACGATCCTGGTCCGTACGCTCCTGCAGGAACTGGAGATCCTCTACCAGACCTATCAGAGCCAGGGATTCGAGCCCGTCAAGGCCCAATGGAAAACCTGGTCCAACACCTTGAATAAACAGGTCCGCATCACGCGCATCAAGCAGGATCTGGAGGGCAGGGCCCTGGACATTGACGAGCAGGGCGCCTTGATCATACAACTGGCCAATGGTCGGCTGCGCAGCGTCAGCGCCGGAGACGTCTCCCTCAGGGAGGTTGCGTAATTGGTATGAAATTTCAACTGATTACCATTTCTGTTCTTTGCTCTGGGATCTATTATTGATTTTCTTATATTCAGCAATATTATATCTTTAATCTTCAATCATCCAATTTTATATGCACCACTTCCAATTGATCAACAAGGAACTGTACGCTGAAGAATGCAAAGTCCAGGATCTGGCCGAGGAGTTCGGGACCCCGCTGTATATTTACTCCGCCGCCACCTTGAAGCGCCATTACCAGGCCTTTGATTCCGCCTTTCACGGCCTGAGTCATCTGACCTGCTTTTCCGTGAAGTGCAATGCCAATCTCAGTGTGCTCAGACTCCTCAAGGAGCAGGGGGCGGGAGCGGATATTGTCTCCGGAGGGGAACTCTACAGGGCACTGCGAGCCGGAATGGATCCCCGAAAAATCGTTTTTTCCGGGGTGGGCAAGCAGCGGCAGGAGATCAGGGAGGCCCTGGAAGCCGGCATCCTGATGTTCAATGTTGAATCACTGCCTGAACTCCATCTGCTGCAGACAACAGCCCGGGAAATGAACTGTACCGCCCCCATGAGCCTGCGCATCAATCCGGATGTGGACCCCCGCACCCACCCCTACATCTCCACCGGCCTGAAAAAAAACAAGTTCGGCATCAGCATGGATCTGGCCCTGGAGCTGTTCATCCAGGCCCGGGACCTCCCGAATGTAGAACCCGTCGGCATCGACTGCCATATCGGTTCTCAGCTGACGGAGATCGAGCCTTTTCTCGAAGCCCTGGATCGCCTCAAAACCCTGTACTCCCGCCTCCGGGACGCGGGCATCTCTGTCCAATACCTGGATCTCGGGGGCGGTCTGGGCATCACCTATGCCGAAGAGGAACCGCCGCACCCCTCAGAATTCGGCCGGGCCCTGACCCAGGCCCTGCAGGGTCTTGAGCTGACCCTGATTCTGGAACCGGGCCGGGTCATTGCCGGAAACGCCGGGATCCTGGTCACCCGGACCCTGTTTGCCAAGGAGGCCGAACTCAAGCGCTTTCTGGTGGTGGATGCGGCCATGAACGACCTCATCCGGCCGGCCCTCTACAAAGCCCACCATCGCATGTCCGAAGTCGCCCCCCAAGGCAGGCCCGAATCAGTAGTGGACGTCGTGGGTCCGATCTGCGAAACCGGGGATTTTCTGGCACGGGACAGGGCCCTGCCGGAAATGCAGGCAGGCGAACTTTTAGCGGTGTTTTCAGCCGGGGCTTACGGCTTTGCCATGGCTTCCCAGTACAACTCACGCTGCCGGGCGGCGGAGGTGCTGGTGGATGGGGACCGGCCCAGGCTCATCAGAAAGCGGGAGACCTATCAGGATCTGGTGGCCCTGGAGGACATAGAGAATTGAAGATTGAAGACTGAATACAGAGCTCTTTACAGGAAGCGTATATTTGAGAATTTTTTGGACATTTTGTGATATTTCTTGCCTCTTTTTGAGGTTTCAGGTGTCGGGTGTCAGCCCTGCCTCTGGCCGCAGACGTCCAGTTTGATCGATAAAGAAACGAGTCACCTTTTCCGTCATTCCGGCGCAGGCCGGAATCCAGAATTAAAAAGCTTGGCCCCCGGCCTGCGCCGGGGTGACGGAGTAAAAAAAATCAACACATTGCCGGGCCCATACCAACAAATTTTTGACTGAGCTGCTGGATTGACAGCGCAAGCCGGTTCCTCGTTGTTTTCCGAAGTCCTTGTCTTTATTTGCCTGACCACGACTGAAACCTCCACCCTTCTGGTTCAATGAACACCCTGAAATACCACGCCCGGCAAAGGAAAGTTTCAGACACAGAGTGCGCATCTGCGCAATACGCCGCAATCGCTGGCTCACTCGTCGAGGCGTCATATCAGTCTGCTTCATCGTCTGTCTATTACCCGCAATACTGCTGATAAAGATCCTCAAAAAAAACCGGAATCCGTTCCCTGAACTCGGCCAGCAGGGGAAGCATGAGCTCCCGGATCTGGGGGTGGGCCGGTTTGGAGCAGCGCAGTTTCAAGACATGCCGCCATTCCCGAAGATTGGCGGTCATGACCACTTCCGTCTTCAGGCTGTTGGGCAGGACGCTTCTCGCCTCCTGGGCCTTGGCCCCGAGTTCCAAAAGCCGCATATAGTTTTTTTCCGCCGCTTCCATGGACCGCCGCCATTCGGCATACATCCTGGAGTCCTCCTCCCAGAAGCAGGGCTTGATCACGGTGATTTCACTGCCGAATTTCTCCCGGGAATAATTGGCGTAGCGGGTGCTTTCCTGGGAGTAGGCCGCCAGCCGGTGCCGGACCAGCTCATGGCTCACCCCCCGGTCGCACACGAACTTGACGCTGCAGACGCCGTGCTCGATCACGCTCTCATGGCCGGAATCCAGGATGCGTTTGATGAACTGCTCGGCTGAACCGGCCTGCATCCGGTCTTCGGACTTATAACAGGTTCTGCCGGCGGTCTCGATAAGCTTCAGGATCTCCTCGGGTGGCGGCAGAAAAAGAATTTCATGGGCGGGGGGGACGACACGCATAGCTCCTCCGGTTCCAGGTTGATTCAGGGTTGCAATCCAGGCGGTTTGTGGGCAACAGGCAGTCCCCGCCAAGCCCTCAAGGCAGTCCTCAGTCCAGCAGTGCCTCGAGAACGGCCAAAGAGGCCCTCAGATCCTCGAAGTTGAAGACCTCCAGGCAGAGCACTCCCTGAAAGTCGTTCAAAATCATTTTGATTTGCGGCAACTGCCCGGCTTGTAAGCGGTCCAGCCCGACATGGTCTTTGAGTGCTCCATCCCGCTCACACACCCCGTGCAGATGCATGATCCCGGTTCTGGACCGATTCCGTTCGTAGACCTCCAGGAGATCCGCCCCCTGCATCAGGAGATGCCCCAGATCACAACATAATCCGAAACCTGACCTGTCCAGGATTTCTTCGATCCAGGCCGCGGGATAGCTCTCGAGATTCTCTATGGCAAGTCGTTTGAGAACCGCCCCTTGCTCCTGCAGACGCTGCAGACTCTGAAGCCCCAGGGAGACAAATTCTTTCCTGGTTCCCCCCTGCCATTCCAGGTGGAGGACACAGGCGCTTGGATCCAAGGACTCAACCCGGGAGAGCAGGCAGGCGGTATGATCCACGGCCTGTTCCCGTTCCTGCTCGTTGTGTGCGCAAAGAGAAATGTCGGTAAAAAGATGGACATTGTAGCTCAAATCCATGGGTCCGGCCAGAGACTTCAACCTCCGGATCAGTTGTCCATCCGGCAGGTGCTGCCGGTGCCGGCCTTCCAGGAACAACAGTTCAATCTCATCCAGATATGGTCCAAGCTTCCGTACATTGGGCAAATAATCAGCCGGATAAATAAAGGAGGGGCAGGCCAGTCTGAAAGGGAAACGGCCTTTCAGAACCCTGGAAAGTTCGGGAAAAGAGGCTTGAACTGGTTGCTCCATCACTGTCCCGATGCTTTGCCGCTGAGCTCATCAATGCGCAGCTCGAAGACCAGGACCCGATGTACGTCCTGATCAGTGAACTCCCAACGGGTATCCGGCGCATACTGGGCCATGATGATCTCCAGCCCTTTCCGTTTTTCGGCATCAGTCTCGAGAAAAGTCACCCGGCCATAGCCGACGACACTCTGGAAGTGCATGGTCCAGTCGCAGCCCCGTTCCCCGGACTTCAATTCATGGCCGAGATCCACCTCGAAACAAACCAGTCCGCCGGCTTGTAACAAATCGACCTTTTTCCCTTCTCTCGCAGAATGAAAATAGAGGCAGTTGTCTGCATAGCCGAAATTCATGGGCACGATATAGGCCCGAGCCCCGTCCACAAGCCCCAGGCGGCAGACCTGCCCCTTTCGCAATACTCCCTGTATCTCTTCCGGTTCATTGATTTCTTTGTCTTTGCGTCGCATCATGCCTCCGATCCACTGTATACTTGCGATTGTATGTATCAGACAAATACCAGAAACGAGGGACCAGGAAGCAGCGACTCCTTTCACCCCAGACTCATCCCGGCCGCCAGAAAGAGCAAAGCTTCGTTCACCTCGCACATGGCCCCCAGCATATCCCCGGTGATGCAGTCCATCCGATGTTTGTAATAGGACAGAATCGCTCCGCTGATCACAAAAAAACAGAAGATCAGCCACAATCCCTGAAGCCCGAGACTGAGCGAAAGCACCACTAAAAGAAGCAGCCCACCGAAGGAGCGCAGACCCAAATCACCGCTGAAAAAATCTGCGCCGGTCCCCCCCCCGGGACGACCGTACTCCAGAACTTTGATCCCCAGCAGCATGCCGGTCCGGGCATATCCCGGAACCAGCGAAAGGATCAGACAGGCAGACCAGCCGGATTCCTGCTCCAAAACCGCCGCCAGGCCCGCCCATTTCAGACCCAGCACGCAGACCACCGCGGCAAGGCCCATGGCTCCGACCCGGCTGTCTTTCATGATCTCCAGGGCCTGCTCCCGGGGCCTGGTCCCGAGCAGCCCATCGGCGGCATCCGCGATCCCGTCCAAATGCAGGGCTCCGGTCAGGGCGAGCAGCAGGACGACATCCAGGACCGCCACCACCGGGGCCGGCCAAAAGAGAAAAGCCAGGAGATTGAACAGGGCCAGGCCCAATCCCAGGCACAGGCCCACCACTGGAAACCAGGGGAGCATGGGGCCGGGATCGAACTTCCGGCTGCGGCCCCAAGGGAGCAGGGTCAAAAAGCGCAGAGCGGAGCCAAATGCCTTCATAGACTGATTCCTCCTGTCGGTCTTTGCGCTCTAACAGCCATTCGAAAATACATCAACCTTGTGCACAGCATGTCCGGGATCAGTCCACTGAACTTTCATACCATTTGTAAAATAATATTGACTTCAAGCGTTTGAACACTATGCATGATTGGGTAGAAACTGGCCCAGATCCGAGGCGCAAAAAAAATTGAAACCGCAGTGTATGCCCAATACATGAGGATTTCAATTTTTTGCAGCAACAAAGGAGATGGGTGAGTTTCTACCCAATCATTATAATATCTGCTGCAGAAAGAGCTTGGTCCGCTCATGTTCCGGGTGGTCGAAGAACTCTTCCGGGGGCTTGCTCTCCACGATACTGCCGTCGTCCATGAACATTACCCGGTGGGCCACGCTTTTGGCAAATCCCATTTCATGGCTCACGACCATCATGGTCATCCCTTCCCGGGCCAGTTCAATCATGACATCCAGGACCTCCTTGATCATCTCCGGATCCAGGGCGGAAGTGGGCTCGTCAAAAAGCATAAGTTTGGGTTTCATACACAGGCTTCGGGCAATGGCCACCCGCTGCTGCTGGCCGCCGGACAGCTGACCTGGATACTTGTGGGCCTGCTCCGGGATCCGGACTTTCTCCAAATAGTGCATGGCGGTTTTCTCGGCCTCCTGCCTGGGCTGCTTCCTGACCCAGATCGGTCCCAGGGCCAGATTTTCCATAATCGTCAGGTGCGGAAAGAGGTTGAAGTCCTGAAAGACCATCCCCACTTCAGTCCGGATTTTTTCGATGTTTTTGACATTGTTGGTCAACTCGATTCCGTCCACCACGATCCGGCCCTCCTGGTGCTCTTCCAGGCGGTTGATGCAGCGGATCAGGGTGGACTTTCCCGAACCTGATGGTCCGCAGACCACGATCCGCTCCCCGCGCTCCACCGTCAGGTTGATATCTTTCAGGACATGAAAATCTCCGAACCACTTGTTCATGCCCGAAATTTCGACAATCGGCCCCTGCCCGCCGTCTTCAAAGGATTCGTTTTTCATATCCTGCATAACTTACTTCCATACATGCGGAAATCAAGAGGCTGATCAGCGGCACCCCCCTGATGAGCTCAATATACACCACGCAGAGACGCCGCACCCCGCTCATGGAGGACTGCCGCCCCAGAGCCAGAATCACGCCCAGGGGATAGGCCGCAGTCAGCCCGAACACCGCAAGCAGCAGGGTCAAAGGCAAAAAAGCCGAAGTTTTAAAATACTCTGCAAAGCCCTTTGCAAAGACTTCGAGGCTTAAAATATAAAAGTAGTCCATCCCCTTCGAAATTGCAACCCATAGATCAGAGTTCTTTCCCTGTTCCTGTGATCTGTAATCAGAAGTTGAGAAAAGAGACAAAAAAGAGTAGAGACTCAGAGGAGGCGAACGAACCGGGAGCGTTCCAAATTTTTTTACTGTGCAGCAGGGACTGGAATTGCCTGGGCAGACAGCCTGTTTCTCGTTCTCCTGCTCCCTGCACTTGAATGCCTGATTATAATATGAGCCTCTGTCAAAAACCAAAACCGGATCAGTCTAGTCACGCATGGAATTGCCCTCTCTCCAAGTGAAGCGAGTCAATGAGGACACGATACGGATCTCCTGGCTGAAGACGCCGGGGATTGAGGAGATGTCCATATTTTGGTCAACTTCGCCCGAGGCAGATGCTGAACCCTCCGGCAGCACCCGGATCTACAATCGATCCTGGGTGGATATCGCTCCTCTCGATCCAAACACCCGCTATTATTTTACCTTGCGTGCGAACGGCCGGGGCCTTGGCCGGGTTGCCGAACGCCTGGTACCGTTTGACGGGACCTTCAATTTCCGGGACTTGGGAGGATACCGCACGAAAAACGGCAGCCGGGTAAAATGGGGGCGGGTCTATCGAGCGGATAATTTGAGCAATCTCACAGACCGGGACCATGAACTCCTCAAGCGGATGCACATCAGCGTGGTCTGCGATTTCCGGTCCCCGCCCGAGCGGGAAAAATCACCCAACAAGCTGCCGCGCAACCTGACAGTCCATTCCCTGCATCTGCCCATGACTCTGGGGACCATGGACGCCGTAGAAGCCATGGAGCGCTTCAAAAACAAAGATATAGACTGGCTGACCCCGGGCTATATGCAAGACGGTTATCTCAAAAACCTGGAACACTCAGCCGACAAGTGGGCCGTGGTTTTCAAACGGCTTGTGAACGATACCGAGCCCCTGGTTTTTCACTGCTCCGCCGGAAAAGACAGGACCGGGATCTGCGCGGCATTAATCCTGCTGGCCCTCGGCGTGCCCAGGGAGACCGTGATTTATGATCACAGTCTTTCCAATGAATATCTCAAAGCCTTTCTGCCCGAAGTGAACAGCTACTTCGAATCCCTGGGTCTGGATCCCCGGCGCCTGACTCCGTATTTGACGGCTCCCAGGGAGGCCATGCAGGCTGTGTTGGATCATATCCAGACCCGTTACGGTTCCATTGAAACCTATCTGCTCCAAAAAGCCGGGATCAGAGAGGAACAGATCCTGGCCCTGCGGGAGAAGTTTCTGGAATAATATTTGAAGGGAAAGACCCTTCAATGAAGAAACCATGAAAACAATAGGTCATTGGATAGAGAACCGGTCACAGAGTTCTCTTGAGCGACCTCGCTGGGAGGCTCTTAGGTTTTGTTAGGCTTGCTCGTCGGGGGAAACCGGACCGTGGCCTCGGCTTGTAACTCAAAGAAAGAGATATATTTCCATTGCAGAAAGGCATTCGGCCAAAGAACAAAACAAAGAGTCCGGAGGGGGCAAAGATCCCCCGTGAGCAAGCCTTAGAAAACCAAGATCCGGAAGCGTTGAAGCGAAAGAGAGCTCTGTGACCGGTTCGTGGCATCAGCTGAGGTTTCATACGAGCGCTGCCTCTGGCAAGGCTGACATTCCAAAGACAAAGGCCCTTAACAACCTTTACCTTATGGGTTTGACTTCAAACATGAACAAGATCCTCGAAGACATGCCTCTGCGCCTGCCCGAAGAAATCGCCCCCAACTGGTATCGTTTGCGCATCCCGCTCCCGGATACCCCGTTGAAGGAGCTCAATTCCTATGTCCTCAAAGGCCGGGAGCGCAGCCTGATCATCGACACCGGACTCAACCGGCAGGAGTGCCTGACCGCCATGCAGCAGGGCCTGCAGGCCCTGGATATCGATCTCCGACACAGCGATCTGTTCATCACTCACCTGCACGCCGATCATATCGGTCTGGTTACCGATCTGGCCACCGCCCAAAGCTCAGTTTTTTTAAGCCG
Organism: Desulfohalobiaceae bacterium S24; assembly: GCA_011389765.1. Classification (GTDB taxonomy): domain Bacteria; phylum Desulfobacterota; class Desulfovibrionia; order Desulfovibrionales; family Desulfothermaceae; genus JAABTT01. Next base: position 10,553 of record JAABTT010000082.1, read on the forward strand.
CCCGGATGCAGCCCTCATCCGGGCATGGACCGGATTCGATTCCATGACCGCCTATGCCGTCTTCTGCGGCTTCCCTGAAGAACAGCTGCAAGAAGGCTTGAACCGTCACCCCGGATTTCATTTCAGACCCGGGGAACTCCCGGAATTGACCGCAATCCCAGACACAGCAACTCTGGACTACGCCGGCTATCAGCTGCACTGCCTGCCCACCCCCGGACACACCCCGGGGCACCTCTGCCTCTACGCTCCCGAACAGAAAATCCTCATTGCCGGGGACCATATCCTGGGCGACATCACGCCGAACATTCAGTGCTGGTCTGATGAGCGCAACCCTTTGCAGGCCTACCTCCGGAGTCTCAAGGCCTGCAGGGATCTGGACGTTGAGCTCGTCCTGCCCGGTCACCGGGAATTGGTCCGGGATTGCGGGCGGCGTATTCAGGAATTGGAGACCCATCATGCCCAGCGCCTCGCTGAAATCCTGGAAATTTTAGATCATAGAACAGCCACCCCCTTCGAGGTGGCTGCACAAATGACCTGGGACTTTGCCGCGAATTCCTGGGACGCATTCCCAATGGCCCAGAAGTGGTTTGCCACAGGCGAGGCCAATGCCCACCTGCGCTATCTGGAAGAACAGGGAGACATCGAAAGGAGCCTGCGCAACAACCGGCTCGCCTTCACCAGACCTTTGTGATCATCTCCGGATTTTGGGTCATGTCCGCCTGGAGCAAATCATAAAAGCGCTTCTGAAAAACGCCCGGCTTACCCGTACCAATGGGTTTGCCGTCATACTGCACCGCCGGGAGGACACTTGCGGTGGTCCCGAAAATAAGCATTTCCCTGGCCTGGTAGGCGTCTTCCGGCTTCAGGCCGGTCTGTCTGACCCCTGAGAGCTCCCCGGCCTGCACCAGTCCCCCGGCCAGTTCCATCATCCGGATCATGGTGGTACCCTTGAGAATGCGCTCAAAACCCGGGATCAAAAATTCATTCTCTTTTGAAATGAGGGCGAAATTCTCCGTGCCCCCTTCCCCGATAAAGCCGTTTTCATCCAGGGAAAGGGTGTAGTCCACCCCGGCCTCGGCAGCCTCCTTTTTCATGAGCACATTGGGCAGGTAGTTGCAGCTTTTGACCTTGGCGAAAAAGGTCTTTTTAACCGGGATTCTGCTGGTCTGCACCAGGCAGCCCCGTTCGTACTTGGCGGGATCCTTGGGCTTGAAATCCGTGATGACGATATACAGCTGGCTGCCCAGGGTGGTGTCGGGTTGGGGTGTAAAATCCCCAGGCCCCCGGGAAATATAGAGCCGGATGATGCAGTCGCCCTTCTTTGCGGCCCGGATGGTTTCCAGAATGGCCTCTCTGAGATCCGCTCTGGAAAGCGGCCAGGCAAGACCGATCATGGCGGCGGATTCCTCCAGGCGATCCAGGTGCCGCTCCAAGAGATAAATTCCGCCCTGCCGGCATTGGAAGGCCTCAAACACCCCGTCCCCCCGATGCACCATGTGATCGTCAATCGGGATGAGCATCAGGGCGGGATCCGTGATTATGCCGCC
>JAABTT010000083.1 GCA_011389765.1 Desulfohalobiaceae bacterium S24
ATCCCCCGTGAGCAAGCCTTAGAAAACCAAGAGCCGGAAGCGTTAGAGCGAAAGAGAACTCTGTGACCGGTTCGTGGCATCAGCTGAAGTTTCATACGAACAAAACGCAAGGAATGTCCAAAAATGCTTTCATATTTTTTTCGTACTGTTAAGGGCTCTACAATTGTTGCAAGAATCAATATTCCTCATTCCCCAATGGCTGACGTCACCCAGAGCCCCCGGGCTTGCCGCCTGTGTTTCATGGCCTCGAGCAGTTCAAAAGAAAGATGGAGAGCGCCCCGGCCGGTCCCCAGGGACACCCCCGGCCGGCCATGTCCGTGAAAGTCCGACCCCCCGCTGACCAAAAGATCAAACTTCCGGCACAGGGAAAGATACATGGCTGTCTGTTCCGGGGTATGATCGGAATACAAGGCCTCAACCCCGTCCAGGCCCGACTCCTTCAACTCTCTGATCGCCTCTTCCAGCCCCTCCGGCGGCAGGTCGATGGACGAGGGATGCGCCAGGATCACCGTGGCCCCTTCCTCGTGCAGCAGAGAGATCGCGTTTGCCGGATCGAGCTTTTCCTTGGGGAAATAGGCCCGGCCACTGGAACCGACATACCGGGCAAAGGCCTGTTCTATATCCGGAACCACCCCTTTTTGGACGAGAAGCATAGCGACATGCACCCTGCCCACCGTGCCTTCGCCGGCCAGGCCTTTGACTTCCTGCTCATCAATCTCTATATTCAGATCCCGCAGGGCGGCAATGATCCTCTGATTCCTCTCCCGGCGGCGTATTTGCAGGTAGCGCATCTTTTCCAACAGCCGCTTTGGCCGCTCGGGAAGCCACAGCCCAAGGATGTGCATAAAGCCCTTTGGATAGTTTACGCTCAGCTCGCAGCCGGGGATGACCTCCACGCCGAAACGCCGGCCGGCGGCCATTGCCTCGGGCAGGCCCTGTGTGGTATCATGATCTGTAAGCGCCAGGGCGCGCAAGCCAAGCCGGCCGGCTTCCCGGACAAGGGCTTCCGGAGACATACTGCCGTCTGAAGCCGTACTGTGGGTATGGAGATCGATGTGAGACATTCTATACTGATATTATTGATTGGCGAAAAATATCGACCCCATGGGGGATTCGGTCAATCTGATATTTTTGCGGAGAAAAATCAAGCCTGCCCTGCCGGTTTGAGCAATCGCATTGTAAAAACGGAGGAAACATCATGGCCTTGAACAAAGAACTCTTGGATATTCTGGCCTGTCCGCAGTGCAAAGGTGATTTGGAACTCAGCGCACAAGAGGACGGCTTGATCTGCCGTGCCTGTGAATTGGTGTATCCGATTCAGGAGGACATCCCGATCATGCTCATTGATGAGGCCGTTAAGCTGGATCAATGGCCGAACACCTCAAGCGATTGAAGATATGTCCAAAAAAAACCGACCTCAGCCCCAGGATCTGCACCTGCCCTGCATTGGTGTGGATACGCACGCTCATCTGGATCTGGAGGCGCTGGCCTCTGACCTTGAAACCTGCCTGGAAGGAGCCCGAAAGGCCGGCCTCGCAGCCATCGGGAATGTCTTTCTCGGCGCCGCAGCCTATGCCCGCAACAAAGCCCTTTTTACAAACACGTCCCGGGTCTTTTTCATCCTGGGCAACCATCCCCACGACGCCGCATCTGTCGACCAGGAAGAACTGAGCCGCATCGCCCGGGCCCTGGACATTGATCCCGGGATCAAGGCCCTCGGAGAGATCGGACTCGATTTTTACTGGGACCGCTCCCCGCGGGACCGGCAGCGGGAAGCCTTCCAGGCCCAGCTGGAGCTGGCCAGGTCGAAAGACATCCCCGTAGTCATTCATTCCAGAGATGCGGAAGCGGAAACCCTGAGAATCCTTTTGGATATGGGCTTTCAGGACCGGCCTCTCCTCTGGCATTGCTTTGGCGAGGGGCCTGAGGCCGCGGCCCGGATTCTGGGGCAGGGCTGGATCCTGTCCATTCCGGGGACCGTGACCTACAAAAAAAATCATGATCTGCAGGCTGCCGTGCGCACGATTCCCCTGGAGCGCATGGTCCTGGAAACAGACTGCCCTTTTTTGGCCCCGGAACCCTATCGAGGCAAACGGAATGAACCGGCCTTCACGGCCTTTACGGCGCAGGCGATTGCAGAATTGCGACAAGAACCCGTTCTGCGGATCTGGGAGGAAACAGCCAGGACGGCCAGGGGTTTTTTCAGACTGCAGGGCTGAGAAATTTTGGATTTGCGATTTTCGATTGCTCCTATGAAACTTCTGCTGATGCCACGAACCGGTCACAGAGCTCTCTTTCGCTCGAACGCTTCCGGCTCTTGGTTTTCTAAGGCTTGCCCTCGGGGGATCCCTGCCCCCTCCGGACTCTTTAATCTGTTCCTTGGAGGACCTGCCTTGCTTGATGAAAATTCATCTCGTTTTTCTGGCTCACAGTTGAGACCGCGGTCCGGTTTCCCCCGGCGAGCAAGCCTAAGAAAACCAAAGAGTCTCCCAGCGAGGTCGCTCAAGAGAACCCTGTGACCGGTTCTCAATCCTGTCATCTATCGTGAAACTGAAGTTTCTTCACTGATCAAACTGGCAGTCGTTGTTTTAAATGAACAGAATAACAATTCTGTCGTATATTATGTTAAATATCAAATAATTAGGTTGGATCAGTATAGTTGCCGGTCAACAGCCGATTGGTTTCCGCCAGGCGTTCGCTGAGGTCGGTGATGATGCGCATGGCCATATCCGGATAATCCTCTATGACCCGGGCCACCGTATTCCCCGGATACACTTCGAGAAGTGTCTCGCCCAGCGAAGTGATGGTCGCGGTTCGAGGCGACTTGGTTACGGCGGCCATCTCACCGAAAAATTCTCCTGGTTTGCGGATCACTGTGATAACTTTGCCCTGTTTTGACACCTCAAGGCCCTCGGAGGCGGAAATAATCCGATACAGTTCAGTACTTTCTTCGTCTTCCCGGATCACTGTTTCTCCAGGCCCATAGGCCTGAATCTCACCCGCAAAAAAAACTTCAGACTGCTCCTGACAGCCGCCCTGCGCAAACAAAAGCTGAGTGTACTCCAGCTGTCGGGTCAGGCTCTCCAGGGTCTGTCTGCCCAGCTGCGGGTTGGCAAACAAAACATCAGGGATCTGATCGGCCGCATAGGCCAGCAGGCGGCAGTCGGACTCAGCCACGGCCGAGACGCTGTAGAGCAAATGACGATTGTAGCAGCCTTCCAGTCCGAGGATATGAATGGGCTCCAGATCCATGAGTTTGTTTTTTTCGGTCCACAGGCTGACGCGTCCCCCAAGGAGATGATACACCCAATCCGTTTTGGCGCCTTGAGCAAAGATCAAATCTCCGGAGGCAAAGGTCACGATTTTTTTCTTCATTTCAAACGCACCTCTTGCAAGGGGATGTCCCGGGAAACCCCCTTGAAAAAATCCTGGATTTCCTCTTCCCGGCCGGACGCAAAACTCACCCGGAGGACGGCCTCGTATTTATCGAGCACGGTCATCACCCCCAGATTGTCGTGGGCTTCCAAAAGAAACTTGAAATAGGCAATATCGCGCCGCCTGAGTCTCAGATAGCAGTGCTGCGACCTGTGTGGACCTTTCATGTATACTGATCCAATTTTGGTTTTTCCCGACAAGGTCAAAAGACCCGGGCGCCGTCCTCGAGGACCTGCACCATATGCTCCCAGCGCACCCCGCCCCAGCCCGGATAATACAATCCCGGCTCGACGGTGATCACCATGCCCGTCTCCAGCTTGCCGACACTCTGAGGCCCTATGCCCGGAAACTCATGGGTTTCCAGGCCGATGCCGTGTCCCAGGCCGTGGGTAAAATACTGCTCCACACCCTGCCCGGCAAAAAAATCATAGGCCACGGCATACAGCTCCCGAAGCTCCATGCCGGGACGGATGGCCTGGATCGCCATATTCTGGGCCTCTTGCACCAGTTCCAGGGTGCCTAGAAAAAAACCTGAGGCCTTGGACCCATGCCACAGGGTTCTGGTCTGATCGGAGCAGTAGCTCCTTTTTCGTCCTCCCATATCCACAAGCACCGGCTGATTTTCCGCCAAAAGCTCCTGTCCGGGGAGAGAATGCGGCAGGGCCGCATTCGGGCCAAAAGCGACGATGCAGTCAAAAGCCAGCTCGCTGGCCCCGCCTTCCCGAAACAGCGTTTCCAGATTCCAGGCCAGGGCCGACTCGGAAACCCCGGTCTGCAGCAGGGCTGGCAATTGGGCAAAAATGCCGTGGTTCAAAGCGCAGGAATCCTGCAGCCGCTCGATTTCTTCCGGATCCTTGACTTTCCGGAGTTCCTCGGTCAAGCCTTTGGACGGAACCATCTCCAGGCTCTCGGCCAAGGTTTGATAGGTCTGATAAGACATGCTCCCGGACTCGAATCCCAAAGTTTTGATGCCTGATTGTCCAAAAAAACGGACAAGGTTTTTGAGTTTATCCTGCCGGTAGATAAAAATATCATCCTTGGGCCAGACCCGGCCGGCTGCATCCTGATAGCGGGGATCGGTGCAGAGGGCGTCCCGGCCCTGGGGCCTGAGCAAAAGACAGCCCGCGCTCTCATTGCATTGGGGGTCATGCAGTTCAAATCCGCTCAAATAGAATCGGTTGGCCGGATGGAGCACGAGATAGCCGTCGACGCCCAGCTCTTGGATCATCGGCCGCAATCGCTCCCGCCTGTCACTGTAAATCTCGTTCATACTCTCCTTTCCTTGACAGCTTAAAACTCGTGCTTATGATGAGCTGAGATGAAAACGCTGTATAACATACTCGAAAGCGGACACAGGGTCAATTTTTGCTGAGCCGGCAAGGTGCCCTTGCCGGCTCAGCAAAAATTGTTTTTTTTATATCCAAAGCCGGCTTCGCCCACAATCCAAAGGTTCAATTATCAATCTGCAATCTTCTATCTTCTATCTTCAATATTCAATCTCCAAAGGGGGTCATGTGCAGCCATCACTTCAAGGAACCACCATCCTGGCCGTCAAAGACGAGGACGGCGTGGCCATGGCCGGCGACGGTCAGGTGACCATGGGCCAGTCCCTTGTCTTCAAGCATACTGCCAGGAAAGTCAGATTCATGTATAAAGATCAGGTCCTGGCCGGTTTTGCCGGGGCCACGGCAGACGCCTTTACCTTGTTTGAACGCTTTGAGTCCAAACTCGAGGAATACAACGGGCAGCTCCTGCGCTCCAGCGTGGAACTGGCCAAAGAATGGCGCACGGACAAATATCTGCGGCGCCTGGAAGCCATGCTCCTTGTAGCCGACGCCCGGACCATTCTGGTGCTCAGCGGCACCGGCGATGTAATTGAACCCGACGACGGCATCATCGGGATCGGCTCAGGCGGGGCCTATGCCCAGGCCGCGGCCAAGGCCCTGCGCAGGCACAGCGATCTGACCGGCGAAGACATCGCGGCCAAGGCCATGACCATTGCCGCGGAAATGTGCGTCTTCACCAACGAACAATTGATTCTCAAATCCTTAAAGCGCTCAAGTTCACAGACGGAGGAAAGAACATGAACTCAGACCTGACCCCCCGGGAAATTGTTGAGGAACTCCAAAAATTCATTGTCGGCCAGGACGACGCCAAGCGCATGATGGCCATCGCTCTGCGCAACAGATGGCGCCGGCGTCAATTGGATCCCGAACTCAAGGAAGAAGTGTCCCCTAAAAACATCATCATGATCGGTCCCACCGGGGTGGGCAAAACGGAAATCGCCAGGCGTCTGGCCAAGCTTGCCGCCTCTCCCTTCTTCAAGGTCGAAGCCACCAAATTCACCGAGGTGGGCTATGTCGGCCGGGATGTTGAGTCCATGATCAGGGATCTTATGGAGATCGGGGTGAGCATTGTCCGCAAGGAAGAGATGGACAACGTCCGGGAAAAAGCTGAAAAACTCGGTGAAGAAGCCCTGCTGGACATCCTGCTGCCCCGTTCCCAAAAAAAAGACGACGAGACCAAAGCATCCCAGCCCGATGCCCGGGCCCAGGAGCCGGCTGTGTCGGAGAAACCCTCCACCCGGGAAAAATTTCGAATCATGTGGCAGCAGGGCAAGCTGGATGAACGCCTGGTGGAAGTCGAAGTGGAAGGACCCGGGGTTCAGGTGGGCATGATGGCCATGCCCGGCATGGAAGACATGGAAATGCAGTTCCAGGACATGTTCACCAAGATGTTTCCCAAAAAGAAAAAAACCAGGAAAATGAAGGTCAAGGACGCTTATGAACACCTGGTGCAGCAGGAAAGCGACCGGCTTATCGATCAGGACAAAGTGATTGAACTGGCCAAGGAACGGGTCCAGGAAAGCGGCATCATCTTTATTGATGAGCTGGACAAGGTCTGCGGCAAGCAGGACAGCGGCAAACAGTCCGATGTCTCCCGGGAAGGCGTTCAAAGAGATCTGCTGCCCATTGTTGAGGGCTGTGTGGTCAACACCAAATACGGCATGATCCGCACCGATCATATCCTGTTCATCGCGGCCGGCTCCTTTCATTACGCCAAGCCCTCGGATCTCATCCCCGAGCTCCAGGGGCGCTTCCCGCTCCGGGTGGAACTGTCGGCCCTCACTGAAACGGAATTTTACCGCATCCTCACCGAACCCAGAAACGCCCTGACCATCCAATATCAGGCCCTGCTGCACACGGAAAACGTGCGCATTGAATTCGCGGAAGACGGACTCCGCGAAATCGCCGCCTTCGCCCAAAAGGTCAACGAAGAAACCGAAAATATCGGGGCCCGCCGTTTGTACACCCTCTTGGAAAGGGTCCTCCACGAACTCTCCTTTTCCGCACCGGAGCTCCAGGCAGAGACAGTCCTCATCGACGCGGCCTATGTCCGGGAGCAACTCCAGGACATTCAGGAAGATCGGGATCTGAGCCGCTATATCCTCTGATTTGACTTCTCGGCCATAGAATATTAAGAATCCCGGTGGCCGAAGGAAAATTCAAATTTTTTGCCGCAGCACTCGAGAGAGTCATTCACCGGAGAAGGTATGCTTGAAATCATTAGAAAGAACGCGCAATCCTGGGGCGTGAAACTCTTGTTCGGGATTATTGTCCTGGTCTTTGTCTTCTGGGGGGTGGGCAGCTTCAGGGGGAAGCAGAAAACCACCCTGGCCGAAGTCAATGATCAGGAGGTACCCGCCCGGAGATTTATGGAGGCCTACCAGCGGCAACTGGACGCCATGCGCGAACAGAACCCGAATCTGTCCGCTGAGGACCTGCAGGAAATGGATTTTAAAAGGCAGGTCTTCAATCAGCTCATCGACCAGATCCTTCTCCTCCAGGAAGCCGAAAAAATGGGATTCAGCTCTTCTCCGGCAGAAATCAGCTCCCGGATCAAGTCCCTGCCTTCATTCCGGGATCAGGAGACGCAGCGCTTTGACCCCGAGCGGTACACTGCCCTGCTGCAGGCCAACCGGATGAGCCCGGCCCAGTTTGAAAGCGACATGGGCAAGGATCTTCTGAGCCAAAAGCTGCTCGATGCCCTGTCCGCAGTGATCCGGGTCAGCGAACAGGAAGCCCGGGGTCTGTTCGCCTTTGTCAATGAAAAAGCCACCATTGAATATATCCTTTTTGCCGACGCCGACTTCAGCGATCAGGTCAGCGTCACGGAGTCAGCCGTCACAGAGTACTACCAGGAGCATCAGGAAGAATTCAAAGAACCGGCCCGGATGGCCATGGATTATCTCCTCTTGACCCCGGAAGGCCTGGCCCCGTATCAGGAAGTCAGCGAACAGGACATCCGAGCCTATTATCAACACAATACAGATCAATTCACCCGTCCCGAGCAGATCAAGGCCAGACACATCCTGATCGAACTCCCTGAAGACGCCTCCGAAGACCAGGAAAAAGCGGCCCGCCGGCAAATCAATCAAGTCGAAGAACGCCTGAATCAGGGCGAAGACTTTGCTAAACTGGCCAAGGAGCTTTCTCAGGGCCCGAGTGCAGCCCGGGGGGGGGATCTCGGCTGGTTCAGCCGCGGCTCCATGCTTGAATCCTTTGAAGAAGCGGCTTTTGCCCTGCAGCCCGGAGAAACCAGCCGGCCGGTCAGAACGAGGTTCGGCCTGCATCTGATCGAGGTGGAAGACAGGCGGAGCGCCGGGGTCCAGGACTTTGAGCAGGTCAAGGACACAATCCGGAAGGAGCTGGCTGAAGACAAAGCGGCCGAGAACCTGGAAGACACCCTGGATCAGGCTCTGGAAATCATTCTAAGTACCGGAGATCTCCAAAAAGCCGCGGATGAATGCGGCCTGGAACTCAAGAAAAGCGGCTTGTTCTCCAGGCAAAAAGGTCTTCCGGACATCGATCTGCAGCAGGAAGCCCTGACGGCCTTGTTCGCGCTCAAAACCGGCGAACTCACGGACCGTCCTCTGTTTCTCCAAGACGGCTATCTTCTGGCTTTGAAAACCGATGCCCGGCCTTCCCGGGTAAGTCCTTTAAAACAGGTGCGTGAACAGATTGTCCGGCGGCTCACCAAGCAGAAGGCCCGGGATTTTGCTCTGGAAAAAGCCGAGGAGACCCTGGCCGCCTTGAAGACGAATGACCAAGACGAGGTTCTGGGCCAAAAAACTGTTGTCGAGAGTCAACCCTTCAACCGGCGCGGCTTTATCCCTGAGCTGGGATCAAATCCGGACTTGGCCCGAAAGGCCTTCAACAGCGATCAATCCGGCTGGTTTGCAAAGCCCTATCAGGTTTCCAGCGGCTCCCTTCTGGCCAGACCCGGAAAAATCATCCCCCCGGATGAGGAGCAATGGGAAGAGCAAAAATCCTTCTGGATTGCCAGACTAGGCCAAAACCGCGAGCAAACCCTGTATGAAGCCTATTTTCAAGCCTTGCGGGACAAGGCGGAAATTGAAATCCTCACTCCGGAGCTGCTCAGCTATTGAGCAGCTTTTCCAAACATCTTTTTCTTGACAAAAGAAACGGTTTTTTATAAATTTTCTGTTTACCTTGCCTGCGCTCAACGCTTGTGTGCAGGCCACAGCCCAAAAGGAGACCTACGATGCAGCGAAAATTTGAGACCCTCCTCTTGTTCAGTCCGGATTTGACCACTGAAGGTCGGCAGCAGATCCTGGACAATCTGAGCGGCTTCATCCAAAACAATTCCGGTCAAATCGTGGAAACGGACGACTGGGGATCCCGGGATCTGGCCTATCCGGTGCAAAAGCACACCCGGGGACGCTACGTCCGCCTGGAATATGGGATCAACGGTTCCCATATTTCGGAACTGGAACGTAGAATCCGCATCAGCGACGGCATCTTGAAATTCTTGACCGTCAAACTGTCCGAGACTTTTCAACCGATCCAGGAGGCATAAGGCATGGCATTTAAATTCACTCCGAGGAAAAAATTCTGCCGTTTCTGTGCGGACAAGGAACTGTCCCTCGACTATAAGCGAGCGGACATTCTCAATGATTTTATCACCGAACGGGGCAAGATCATCGCCCGCCGAATCACCGGAACCTGCGCCAAACATCAGCGCAAGCTCACAACAGAAATCAAAAAATCACGGCAGATGGCCCTGTTGTATTATACGGCGGTCCACAGCACCGAGGTCAAGAAAAAGACCATATAGGAGCCCATGTCATGCAGGTAATCTTACGAACGGATATTGAAAATCTCGGCAGCCTCGGCGAATTGACCGATGTCAAGCCGGGCTACGCCAGAAACTATCTCATTCCCCAGGGCAAGGCCATGCCCGCCACCCCGGCCAATCAAAAAATATTTGAACAGGAGCGGGCCAAACTGCAGGCCAAGCAGGACAAGATCCGCTTCCAAGCCAAAGACACGGCCCAGCAGCTGGAACAGCTGAACATCAGCATACCGGTTCGCGTCGGCGAGAACGACAAGCTTTACGGGTCCATTACCTCGACCATTATCGGCGAAGAGCTGGCCAAGCTGGGCTACGGGATCGACAGAAAAAAAATCGAGCTTGATAAACCCATTCGTTCTTTGGGAGAATTTTCCGTTCCCATCCGGCTCTATCCCGAAGTCCGTCCTGAACTGAAGGTGCGTGTGGTTCGACATGGCGAAGAACAGTCCGCAGACGGGGAGCAGGAATAGATCACAGAAAGGGTCCTCCGGCAATTTGTCCGCAGACCTGGCCCAGACCGATCAGGATCTTTTGCGGAAAGTCCCCCCCCAGAACCTCGAAGCCGAACAGGCTGTTTTGGGGGGGGTTTTTTTACGGAATACCATCCTGAATTCCCTGATCGACATCCTTGAGGAAAACGATTTTTATTCCCCGGTGCACAGCACCATTTACGGGGCCTTCCTGGATTTGTACCGCAAGAGCATCCCGGTTGACCTGCTCACTGTTTCCGAAGAGCTCAAAAAGATGGGGCGGCTGGAAACCATCGGCGGCCCCGCCTATCTGACCCTGCTCACCGAATCAGTGGTCAGCGCCTCCAACGCCCTGAACTACGCCCAGATTGTCCGGGACAAGTCCATCCGCCGCCAGCTCATTCAGCAATCCACCAGCATTATCGATCAGGCCTTTGATTCCGGAGAAGAAACCGGAACCCTCCTGGATCAGGCGGAACAAAGCATTTTTTCCGTATCCGCAGGCCGGGCCGGGGCCAACTTCAAAACCAGCCACGAACTCGTCTATCAGGTTTTTGAACAGCTGGAACAGCGTTTCGAGCAACAGGAACTCATCACCGGAGTGCCCACGGGCTACGCCAAATTCGACGAAATCACCGCCGGCCTGCAAAAGACCGATCTGATCATCATCGCCGGACGCCCCAGCATGGGCAAGACCGCTTTTGGCTTGAACATAGCCATGCGCTCGGCCATTATGCACAATGTCCCGGCTGCTGTTTTTTCCCTGGAAATGTCCATGGAGCAGCTCATGATGCGCATGCTCTGTACCTGGGGAAAAGTGGACCTCAGCCGGATGCGCAGCGGCTTTTTGCAGGACGATGACTGGCAGCGCCTCTACCAGGCTGCCGAGGCCTTGTCCGGGGCCCCGATCCTCATTGACGACACGCCCTCCCTGGATCCCATCGAACTCCGGGCCCGCTGCCGGCGGCTCAAAGGCGATAAAGGGCTCGGACTGGTCATCGTTGATTACCTGCAGCTCATGCATTCATCCTCGAAAAAGGACTCCCGGGAGCAGGAAATTTCCCATATTTCGCGAAACCTCAAGGCCCTGGCCAAAGAGGTGGATGTCCCGGTCATCGCCCTGGCCCAGCTGAATCGGAAAGTCGAGGAACGGACCAACAAACGGCCTATGCTGGCTGACCTTCGGGAATCCGGGGCCATTGAGCAGGACGCCGACCTTATTGTTTTCCTGTACCGGGATGAAGTCTACAACACAAGCCAGGACAATCCGGAACGGGGGACCGCGGAAATCATCGTGGGCAAGCAGCGCAACGGTCCCACCGGGATGGCCAAACTCAAATTCTTCAATTACTGTACCGCCTTTGAAAATCTGGCCCAAACCCCGGAGCCTTCGGAAAGCATCCATGAACACTGAATCCAGATGTCAGCGCCGGCCGCTGGCTGGACGGACCAGCCAGTTTGATCAATGAAGAAACTATTGGTCGACCACCTCCGTCATTCCGGCGTAGGCCGGAATCCAGATTAAAAAT
>JAABTT010000084.1 GCA_011389765.1 Desulfohalobiaceae bacterium S24
AGTCGTTGAATACGAATGATCAAATTATTTTAGGGAAAGACACCGTGGGTCGCAGCCTTGAAGCTGTTTGCCAGGAAGTCGGCTTACCCCCCAAAATGATTTCACTCTATATCGTCAACGACCAGATACACAAAAAAGATTACCGTCTTCAAGCCGGTGATCACATCAAATGCGTGGCCATCATCGGCGGCGGATGAATACCTTCACAAAAGCTATCTCGCTGAGGAATTTATGAAATACGGCATGACAGGCAACATTCTTCGAGTGGACTTAAGCAAAAACAAATACTGGGTGGAGTCACCGGATGATGCCTTCTATCGCACCTACTTCGGCGGCAGTGCCCTGGCCTGCTACTATCTTCTCAAGGAACGGCCCGCTGCCCTGGACCCTTTGTCCGAGGAAAATATGCTCATTTTCGCATCGAGTCCCCTGGTGGGCTCCGGCATCCCCGGTACCAACCGCTATTCTGTGGCCGCAATTTCCCCTCTGACCGGTCTTTACGGTGAGGCGGAAGCAGGAGGCTGGTTTTCGCCCGAGCTCAAGAAGGCCGGCTTCGACGCCGTGCTGGTGGAAGGAAAGGCCCAAAAACCTGTCTATATATGGATTCAGGACGGGAGGGTTGAAATCCGGGACGCCATGACCCTCTGGGGGAAAAACACGGGAGAGACGCAAGAACTTATCGAAGCCGAACTGGGGCAATCCAAAGTTCGACTGGCAGCCATCGGGCCTGGCGGAGAAAATCAGGTACGGTACGCCTGTGTGGTGACCGACATGAAACATACCAACGGCCGCGGGGGCATGGGAGCGGTCATGGGCTCCAAGAATCTGAAGGCGGTTGCTGTCAAAGGCAAGGGAACGATTCCGGTCAAGGATTCGGAAAACTTGAAAAAGATGATCAAGTGGTACGCCGACAACTTTATGGATCATCCTATCCAACGGGTGCTTCACGACGGCGGCACCATCGGCTGGGACGTGACTGAGCTGGATGAGGCCGGCATCCTGCCCACCCGGAACTTTCACAGCGGTTCCTTTGAAAAGGCCCAGGATATTTGCGGGGATACATTTCACCGCGACTATTTTCTCAAAGCCGGCAGCTGCCAGGGCTGCGTGGTCCGCTGCAAGCGCGTTGCCAAATCCGAAGGTCCCTGGAAGGTGGATCCCACCTATGGTGGCCCTGAATATGAGACAGCTGCGGCTTTTGGGTCGCTGTGCGGCGTCTCGGACCTGGAGGCGGTATGCAAGGCTCATGAACTCTGTAATAAATATACCCTGGATACCATCTCAACCGGTTCTACCATCGCCTTTGCCATGGAGTGTTTCGAAAATGGCCTGCTGACAAGCAAAGAGACCGATGGGCTGGAATTGCGCTTCGGCAACACCCAGGCCATGCTGGCTTGTGTTGAAAAAATCGCCAGGCGTGAAGGTTTGGGTGATCTCCTGGCCGAAGGCACCCGGCTCGCCGCCCAAAAGATCGGGGGCAAGGCGCATGCCTACGCCATGCAGGTCAAAGGTCAGGAAATGGCCATGCACGAACCGCGCGGCAAGGCCACCATAGGACTGGCCTATGCCTTGTCCTCCACCGGTGCCAACCACACCGAAGGCCCCCATGACTACCTGTTCCAGGAAGGAGCGATTGGCGAGACCGATCTCAAAGAACTGGGGATCGTCCAGCCAATACCGCCCATCGAAATGATCGATGAAAAGGCCCGCCAATTCACCTACATGCAGTACACCTGGAATCTTTTCAATACACTTGGTCTCTGCATCTTCACCGCCGGGCCGGGAAAGCTACTGAAGATGAATCAAATCGCGGAAACGGTCCGAAATGTGACCGGCTGGAACACCTATCTGTGGGAGATCATGAAGCTGGGAGAGCGGACCGTGACCCTGAAGCGCTGCGTCTCTCTGCGTCAGGGGGCTTCCCGAAAAGACGACCAGCTGCCGGAACGGATGTTTGACCCACTGGAAGGGGGCCTTCTCAAGGGCAATTCTCTGGATCGGGATCAATTCGAAAGATGTCTCGACCTCTACTATGAAATGCACGGTTGGGACCAAAACGGATACCCCAACTCCGGGAAACTGCACGAGCTCGATCTGGGCTGGGTTGATGAACTGCTTAAACGCAGCTAAACATGTACCGGAGGTATGGCATCGTACATAGGGCTGGCCACCCTGTTTCTTGAATCGTTGTTCAAAGCCTTCTCACCTGTTTTTTTCAAAACCCTGTTTGTCGCTTTGGACCTTGAAAGCTCCACGTCTGACCGGACTGACCTCTAACCAAGGAGATTTGATCATGAAAAAAAGCTTGCTCGTTGCAATAGGATTGTTGCTGACCTTGGGTTTTGCGCCTGCCGGCAACGCCGCAGACGAGATCGAAGTCGCCCTGCTCTATCCGCTGACCGGGCCTTTGGCAGAGGCCGGCGGACGGATTAAGGCCGTGTATGATGTCGCCCAGGATGTCATCAACAACTCCTACGATATCCAGGGCATCCCCTTTTCCAAGACACAAGGCATCCCCAATAAAGGCAACGCCAAAATCAAACTCTCATACTATGACACCCAGGGATCTCCTGAAGTCGGCAAAGCCGAGACCGAACGGATACTTCAGGAAGGCAAGGCCAAACTGATCATCGGCGCCTATCAAAGTTCGGTCAGCAAACCAACCAGTTTTGTGACCGAGCGGAATAAATTCCCCTTTCTCTGTGCTGTTTCCTCATCAGCCGCCCTGACCGAGCGGGGGATGAAATATTTCTTCCGGGTAGCGCCCACAGACTTCCATGACGCTCGAATGTTCTTCAATTTTCTGGAGGACATGCGCGAAGATGGCCGGGACGTCAAACGGATCGCCATGGTCTATGAAAAGACCGAGTTCGGCATCCACGCCATGAAGGAAGTCAAAAAACGTATTGATGGTTCCGGCGGAGTCTACGAGCTGGTGGCCGAGGTACCTTACGAATATAAGGCAACCGACGTGAATGCCGAAGCACTCAAGGTCAAGGCCGCCAAGCCGGACGTCATCATTCATGCCTCCCTGTTCAGCGAGATGATGCTCTTTGCCAAGGCCTATAAGAATCTGGGCGTTACAACCAACGCCAATCTTTCCTTTTGCGGCGGGTATCAAAATCCGAAGTTCGCCTCAGGTTTGGGGGATACGGTCGAGGGCTACATGGGGTCCTGCACCTTTGCCGCTGACTTCATCGAAAAAAAGGCCCAGCTCAAGACGATCAATGACATGTATAAGGCCAAGACCGGGATGAACCTGGATGGTATTTCCATGGAAGCCTTCACCACGCTTTTTGTAGCGGCCGATGCTTTTAACCGGGCCAAGGATTTAAGCCCTGAAGCCGTCCGGGACGCCCTGGCCGCGACCGAACTCGAAATCGCCACCATGCCCGGCAAAGGCGTCAAGTTCGCTGAAAACGGCCAGAACATCTGGATCGCCTCCACCATGAGTCAAATCAAGAATACGGAATACAAAGTGGTCTGGCCCGAGGAATGGGCCACAACCCCAGTCACATGGGGCCTCAGGCCCTAGTCGAAGTGAAGCGACCGGGGGTGCTCCTGTGAAAGGGGCATCCCCATATTCATGTTACTTTTCTGAAAAAGAGAGGAAGACCCGTGGATTTAACCATTTTTCTTCAGCTGATCATCAGCGGGTTGTTGATTGGATTCGTTTTCTCCCTGATCGCTGTCGGCCTCTCCCTGATTTGGGGGGTCATGGATATCCTGAATTTCGCCCATGGTGAATTTCTCATGCTGGCTATGTTCACCTCTTTCTTTTTGTTTGCCCAGCTGGGGATCGATCCACTCTACTCCCTGCCCATTGTGGTCATCGTCTTATACTTCATTGGAGCGGGAACCTATCGCTTTGTGATCAAACCCCTGCTTGGCTACACGGTTTTGATTGCCCTTTTGGCAACCTTTGGATTGAGCATTTTAATCCGAAACCTGGTGCTCTTCTTTGTCGGACCGAATTATCGGGTGATCAATGAATCAATCCTGGCCGGAAAGACTTTTTCCATTGGAGGGCTCTATTTCAGCGTCCCCCAGAGTGTGGCGGCCTTGCTCTGTATTTTGGTAACCTACGGCATTTACTTGTTATTAACCAAGAGTAAATTCGGCAGGGCCTTACGGGCGACATCACTGGACAAGGATACGGCCATGCTCATGGGCATCAATACCAATCGTATTTTTGAAATCACTTTCGGTATCGGAGCTGCCTGTGTGGGAGTGGCCGGAGGACTGCTGGTCAATTTTTACGCTGTCTTTCCAGAAGTCGGCCTCAATTTCACAGTCTTGGCCTTCGTGATCGTTGCCCTGGGCGGATTCGGCAACAACGGGGGCGCGTTTCTTGCCGGCATTCTGGTTGGACTTGTGACCACCATGGGCGGATTCTTCATCGGCCCGGAATACAAATACACCCTGGTTTTTTTGCTCTATCTCGTAGTGATCACGATTCGGCCGAAAGGTTTGTTTGGATGGTAAGCAGCCTGGAAATTTCCCAAATCACATCGCCGAATACCTCAAAACAATTTTAGCAATCCAGAGAAAAGGCTCATGCAATCAGCCAAACAATTCACATCCATTTTCGGAGGGGTCCTGGTGCTCTTTCTTGTGGCGCCTCTCATCATTCGGGATACGCAATTTCAGCACCTGATGATCATGCTCTTGCTGTTCACCACCCTGAGCCAGGCCTGGAATCTGATCGGCGGCTTTGCCGGCCAGGTCTCTCTCGGCCACGCCATGTTCTTCGGGATTGGAGCCTACGCGGCAATGGCGCCCCTGAACCAGTGGGGACTGACACCCTGGATAGGCATGGCTATTGGCGGCCTGGTCGCCATGGTGGCGGCGGTGATCGTTGGATATCCGGTCTTTCGGCTCAAAGGGCATTACTTCGTCATTTCCACCTTTGCCGTCGCCGAAGTTGTCCGGGAGCTTTTCTCCAACTGGGACTGGGTGGACGGGCCGATCGGCCTTGATGCGCCTTTGGTTGAACAGGGCTGGCGGAACTTCATGTTTTACCACACCAAACTTCCCTACCATTACACCTTGCTGATTTTTTTCGCTGTGGTGATGTTCGTGGCCTTTCGAATGGAACGCTCCCGAATGGGCTATTACTTTCGGGCCATTAAGCAGCGCCCGGAGGCAGCCCAGGCCATGGGGGTGAATATTACGCTTTTCAAGCAGTATGCTTTTATCATCAGCGCCTTCTTCACCGCCATCTGTGGATCTATGTACGGTCTTTACGTCCTCCATATCGAACCATCCACAGTCCTGTCTCTGGATATCTCTATCAAAATCGTACTCATAGCCGTCCTGGGCGGAATAGGCTCCCTGTGGGGCCCCTTGCTCGGCGCCACGATCTTGATATCTCTGCAGGAATACAGCCGGATCTGGCTGGGGGGAACCGGCAGAGGCATTGACCTCATTGTGCTCGGGGCCCTGATCGTCATCATCTGCGTGTATGAGCCCAACGGCATCGTTGGTCTGATCAAACGATTCAGCCGAAAGAAAAGGAAAGCGTAATGCCTATCTTGGAAGTAAAAAACCTCAGCATGCATTTTGGTGAACTGGCAGCCCTGGAAGATATCAATCTGGCGGTCGAAAAAGGCGAGATTCTGGGACTTATCGGTCCGAACGGAGCAGGGAAAACAACCTTTTTCAACTGCATCACCGGTTTCCTCAACGCCACTCGAGGTGATATCTTTTATAAGGAGCAAAACATAACCCGGTTTGGTCCGCATCGCGTCTGCAAACTGGGTATCTGCAGAACTTTCCAGATCGTTCAAAGCTTTAATGAAATGACTGCCTTGGAAAATGTTATGATGGGCGCCTTTTGCCGACACCATCTTACCGGCGATGCCCGGGAAAAAGCTGAAGAAATACTCAAATTCACCGGTTTGCAGGACAAAAAAAATCAATTGGCCGGGGGCTTGACCCTGGCCGATCAAAAACGAATCGAGCTGGCCCGGACCATTGCCACTGAGCCGGATGTTGTTCTGCTGGACGAGGTCATGGCGGGATTGAACCCGACCGAAACCGAGGAGGCGATTGGCCTGATCCAGAAAGTGCATGAAAAAGGTCTGACCATCATTGTGGTGGAGCATGTGATGGAAGTGATAATGAAAATCTCCCATCGGATTGCCGTATTCGATTCCGGGGAACTTATTGTTGACGGCCCCCCAGAAGAAGTGGTGCAGGATGAACGGGTGATCAAAGCTTACTTAGGCGAGGAATATCATGCTGAAAGTTAAGGGAATTTCCGTACGCTACGACATCATTCCCGTTCTCGAAGACGTCTCCTTTTCCGTACAGGAAGGCCAGTTTGTTGCCATTGTCGGTTCCAACGGGGCCGGCAAGTCGACCATTCTTCGAACAATCTCGGGACTCGTGCACCCTTTCCAAGGTTCCATTGATTTTTTGGATGAACCGATCCAGGCAGCAAAGCCCTATGAGATCGTTGCCAAGGGAATCAGTCACGTACCTGAGGGCCGGCGGATTTTCGATAAAATGACAATTCGGGAGAACCTCTTGATTGGAGCTCACACCAAGGACAATCAAGCGGAAGTGAGGAACACGCTGCAGGAAATGTTCGAGCTGTTCCCAATCCTCAAAGAACGGCAAAATAAGAAAGGCGAAACATTAAGCGGGGGAGAACGTCAGCAGCTGGCCATCGCCCGAGGGCTTATGGCCAAACCAAAACTGCTCATGCTGGATGAACCGTCCTTGGGTCTCAGCCCCATCCTTTCCAAAAAGGTCATCCAGGCCTGCGAGGAGATTCGAAGATCCGGCACGACAATCCTGATGGTGGAACAGAAGGTCACGGAAATTCTCAAGCTGGTCGATCAGGGATACGTTCTCCAGCGCGGAAAAATAATCAGAGAAGGCAAAGGATCAGAGCTGCTGGCAAGCGACACCATCCGAAAAGCCTACTTAGGCCTGTAAAGATTTTTGAGCCCCGGGGTCTGATTATTTTTTCTCCGGCGGGCTCTGCCGGACCAGCAGATTGACCCCGGCCTGTTCAGCAGTGTGGAAATAGGTGAATCCGCTGCCGTTTTCACGGCGACCGCTGCTGAGTGGCTTGAGCCCCATCTGTTCCCCGCGGGTCTGGGCCGCATCGATATCCCCCACGACAAATCCCATGTGGAACAGGCCCTGGCCGTGCCGTTCCAGAAAATCCTTGTAAATGCTCTTGCCTTCTCCAGGCTGCACGAGCTGCAGTTGTATCGGACCGACCTGGGCGCAGCGAATGGTTATCTGGTAAAAGGCCTCCTCGTCCGGGACTTGAATCGAGACATACTCGCGCATCGGCGGATATTCAACAAATGGACCAAAGCCAATCGATTCATAAAACTGCTGGGCGGCGTCGATATCCCGGACGACGATCGCCAGGTGATGCAGGTCATGAAAAATTGAATCCGGGGATTTCTTCTCGTTCATAGCACCCTCCCGTGTATACTGCTCCAACTTACCTTTTCAGGATTCTGTCGTTGAAATCAAAGGACAATCAGTCTTTGTTTCAAAAACCAAAATTGGATCAGTATAGTGTTTTTTCAGACTTCGTACCGACATTACGGCTTTGAACCGTAATACCATAAAATAATTAGCAATATTTGAAATGTTGTTAAAATTGGACATAATATCGAACCAGGGCATTTAGAGAGCAGCAGCACAGAGGGGTTTCCGCAATTCCACCTCAAACCGGCTCTCCCTCTTTGACAACTTCGGCATAACGCTGAATGAGCCTTTGCGTTATTGGACCAGGCCTGCCCTCTCCGACCGGCCGGCCGTCGACCTGAACAACACTTGCAATCCCCGCCCCGGAGCCGGTCACAAAGGCTTCATCTGCATTGTATATATCGTACTGTGTTAAGGACTGTTCAAACACCTTGATGGAAGACGCTACGGCCATGTCGATCACCGTCTGTCGGGTAATTCCGGCCAGGGCGGATTGAAGGGTCGGGGTATAGACCATTCCTTCCCGGACCAGGAAAATGTTGTCGGCGCTTCCCTCTGCAAGATATCCTTGGGTATCAAGCAAAAGGGCCTCATCTGCACCAGAGGCCTGCGCTTCAGCGCGAGCCAAAATATTCAGCAAATAATTCAGCGATTTCACCCGAGGATCCAGACAATAAGCCGGAGGCTTTCGAAGGCTCACAACCGCCAAACGCAGTCCTTTGTCCGCTTGAGCATACATTGACTCGCCAATCTCCCGGACAATAATGACAATATTTGCTTCTGTTGTATTTTTCGGATCAAGTCCGAGCTTCCAGCCGTATCCCCTGGTCACAATCGGTTTTATGTGGGCATTCAGGCTGCCGTTGGCCCGGACTGTTGTTTTTATCGCTTCACACATCTCGTCATGAGAGAGAGGGATGCTCATCTGAATTGCTCTGGCGGATTGAAAAAGCCTCTGAACGTGTTCTTTCAGTTTGAAGATTTTTCCATCATAGCAGCGCAGACCTTCAAATATTCCGTCTCCGTATTGAAATCCCCGATCATATACAGAAATGCTCGCTTCTTCGGCAGGCAAGAGGTCTCCATTGATATACACTTTGCCCTTCATATTGCTCCATCCTCCTTGAAATTTAGTGGTTCCTCACATTATAGCGGCTCTTCATCATGTTTGACTGGACGAAATTTGATTCGGTCTCCAAGGCGATAGAGCACCATGGGATCTTTGCCAGGATCGAACAGACGCAGTTTGGTTCTGCCGATCAATTGCCATCCCCCCGGGCTTGCAAAAGGATAGACCCCGGTCTGGCGGTTGCCTATGCCTACGGACCCTCCGGGAACAGACGTCCTAGGGGTTTTCCGCCTCGGCGTCCACAATTTTGGGGACAGACCGCCCAACAGAGGGAAACCCGGAGTAAAGCCGCTCATGTAGACCATATAATCGCAGGAACTATGTATCCGGATAACCTCATCCGTGCTCAGGCCGTGGTGGCGGGCCACAGAGTCAAGATCCGGGCCCCATTCTCCGCCATAACACACCGGTATTTCAATAACCCTGCTTGCGGGAAGCGCTTGTTCATCTTTTTTTGCACTCAACCGAACAACTTGTCGCTGCAGTTCCCCCGGATCGGTCAGAAACGGATCATAGATGATCAGAAAGGAACGATAGGCTGTGATGACCTCAAGAATAGTTTCATGCAAAAACCGGCGGCAGAGATGAACCATGTGCTGTATGTGGAGGTTCAGGTCGGGATCAATACAATTTTCATATTCAACCAATAAGCCCCGGTCGCCGACGAAGCGGAACCCGGGGAACTGCGCCGACATATTGAAGTCCCGTCCTTGTGATTCCATATTGATGTGTTTCGAGGCAAGACGTGCATCATAAAAAGCCTTGGCGGCTTTCCTTCAAACCATCCGGGCTTACGATCGTCTAAAATTATTCTTTGCTTCGAGTCTTGAGCATTATCCTCACAATTTTAAAATTGGGACACTTGAACACCCTTTTGGCTCACCACTTTTCAGGGGACAAAATCTCTTTCAAGTGGGCCATGGATTGTCCTTCGCCCAGCGCCTTGATAAGCTTCGCTTCGGCTGCTTCCGCCTTTTGCACCATATCCAGGACGGTTTCGGCAAGATGGAACGGGATAAAGGTCACCCCGTTGTCATCAGCCACAGCCAGATCGCCGCAATTCACGGCAATTCCGGCACATTGAACCGGGCCGTTGATCTCTATCGTCTCGACTCGGAACTTACCGGTGATCGGAGTTCGGCCGCGAGACCAAACCGGGAATCCCAGTTGCCGCATCAGACCCACATCTCTGACGCCCCCGTCAACGATACATGCGGAGAGGCCCTGGTTTTGGGCGCAGGTGGTAGAAAGTCCGCCCATGGTGGAAACATCCGTTCGGCTATTGTTGTCCATGACCACGATATCGCCCGGCTCGGAAACAGCATAGGCATCCCGGTCTCCCAAGCCGGCTTTTCGCCGGTCCTGGTACGATTTGTAAGGCCCCACCCCTTCAGAGATGTACCTGATGGTAACGACCTGACCGGCCACGACATGGCCGTTCGTAATCGGAGAAAGAACACTGGCGGAAACGGCACCCTGAACGCCGAGTTGATCCAGGATATCGCTGATCGTCGGCGTTGGATCGCTCAAAGAGCGGAATCGGTCCAACAAGGTGCTCTGCACACGGGAAAAGCTGAATTGTCGAATTCTTTCTACAGGAACTATCCCTGTCAATTTATCTTCAATACCTCTCAACTCGTTGTCTTTAATTGGCATTGCTATCTCCCGGCGTTATTAAAAAACTAGCCTATTCATCAGGCATTTTGCGGAGAAACCTTTTTCCTCAAACTCATGAGCTGATAAAACAGGACGATCAGTATGAGAACCAATCCGATTGAATCTGTAGCCAAACCCGGCTTAACCATTACAAATCCACCGCAAAACAACAAGAGCCTTTCAAAATAATTTGAATTTTTTAAAAAGTAGCCTTGCACTCCGGAAACGAGTGCTGTGACACCGATTAATGACGTCAAGCATGCAAAAGCGATTTGAGAAAAAGAGCCGTCAGCCAGCAGAACTCCGTTGTAAACAAACATAAATGGAACAATAAAGCCTATGATGCCAAGCTTGCAGGCTTCAACTGCTGTATGCATTGGATTGCTGTTTGCAATGCCGGCTCCTGCATAAGCAGCCAAGGCCACAGGAGGGGTAATGGCCGACAGACAGGCATAATAAAAAACAAAGAGATGCGCAGCCAGCAGGGGGACTCCGAGTCGCTCCAGAGCCGGAGCAATGATGGCGGCAGTGATAATATACGCCGCGGTGGTTGGCAATCCCATTCCCAGGATTATGCAAGCAATGGCGGTGAGCAACAATGTAAAAAATAAATTGCCACCTGACAATGTCAGCATCATGTCACTGAAAGCAACCCCAAGGCCTGTCAAGGCGACCATGGCCACAATAATACCGGCGCAGGCACAGCCCGCTACAATGGTCAGTGCATTTTGGCCTCCTAACTTCAATGCCGAAAATATTTTTTTGAGACCAAAGCGTTTCGTTTTGCTCACCACCATACACACTGGAATGGCAATTGTTGCATAGAAAGCAGCCATCATCGGAGAAGCCGCAGCTATCAATAAGGCATAAATCAAGATAAATATGGCCGGGACATAGAGAATGCCATCTTTAATAACTTTCCTGATATCAGGCAGTTCGTCCTTGGACAGACCCTGAATCCCGCGGCGCATCGAGCGGAATATCAGTCCAATGCCAACCGAAAAAAAATAAAGCAAAGCGGGAATGGTCGCAGCAAGAATGATGTTGGTATACGCGATTTTCGTGAATGCCACCATAATAAAGGCCCCAGCCCCCATGACCGGAGGAAGAATCTGCCCCCCGGTGGAAGCAACGGATTCAACGCCTGCGGCAAATTCTGGCTTATAG
>JAABTT010000085.1 GCA_011389765.1 Desulfohalobiaceae bacterium S24
GGAAATCTTTCAGATTTGTTCCACAGGGCAGGACCTCCCGGTCAATGATTCCGCCGCTGCGCGGCATTTCCCACTCCGAGCTCCGCATTCCGCATTCCGCGTTCCGCGTTCCGAACTCCGCGTTTCCCACTCCCAGTTCCGCGCTTCGAGCTCCTCGTTCCGCGTTCCCTGCTACCCTCGGATGATTCTGGGCAGGATCATCTGATGCTGAGGGCAGATGGACTGCGGGTTCTGATAGGCCGCCCCGGCAAAGGCCGTGAGATAGGAGCGCAGGGAGTCCAGGGAGACGACTTCGTCCACCAGACCGGCCTGAGCGCAGAACAGGGGCCGGGAGGTCTCATGGTATTTCTGGACCAGCTGGTTCATTTTCTCCACCACAGGTTCCAGGTCGTGCTCGGCGTCTTTTTCCTTGATCAGACGCCGGGTATAGGTGGCTACGGCCGCGGTTTCTCCGTGCATGACGTAGATTTCGCTAGCTGCGGTGCCCAGGGTGAAGGCGTTGTGCCGGTTGGCCGTGGGTCCCCCCATGATATAGTGGGCCGCGGCACTGCCTTTTCTCAGAGTGATCAGCATCATGGGCACGTCCGTCTGCTGGATGGAATAGATCAGGCTCTGCCCCAGTCCGAGAAGTTCGGCTTTTTCCGCGATATCCCCCACATCGATGCCCGAAGTGTCCTGGAGCCAGATGATCGGGATCCGGTCCCGGCCGCAGTGGGTCACGAACTCGTTCATCTTGATCAAACCCTGACGGTAGAGCTTGCCCCCGATGCCTGGATAATCGGCGTATTCCGGATACCCCTGGGGCAGAAACCCCTGCCTGTTGCCGATGCAGCCCACCAGGTAACCGTCGATTTTGACCAGGCCGGTGTAGACTTCCGGGCCGTACTCCGGCCTGAACTCCAGATGCTCGCTGTTGTCGGTCAAACGGGCCAGGAGGTCGTCGAAATCGTAGCTTCGCTTGGGGTTCATGGGCAGGAGGTGATAGAGATCTTCCGAGTCGAATCGAGGCGCCTTCGGTTCGGCTACCCGGAAAAATTCGGGATCATAGGCCGGAAGTTTGGTCATATACCCCCTGAGGGCGTCCAGGAGGTCTTTTTCTTCGTCAAAGACATAGCGGAAAAAGCCGGTCTCGTCATGATGGATCTTAACGGATCCCGGAGGCTTGGCTTTGAATTTCCGGGCTGCGGCAATGAGTTCTTCCGCGGATTCCACGTCAAAAGATCCCTTGGGGCTCATGCCGCTGACGATGCCGGCTCCGCCCACGGCAATGTTGCAGTCCTTGTGCGCAAAGAGGATGGTCGGACTGATGCCCTGATAGCCGCCGCCGGCCGGATTGGTCCCGTAAATTCCGGCCAGGACAGGGATGCCCAGCTGCTCCAGTTCGGCATGGCGGAAAAAGGTCGTGCCTGAGCCTCTGCGCCCGGCATAGAATTTTTCCTGCTCGTCGAGTTTGACGCCGCTGCAGTTGACCAGCCAGACCAGGGGGATGTTCAAACGTTTGGCCAGATCGGTCACCCGGAGGACATTTTCAGATTGGCCCGGAACCCAGGCCCCGGCCATGAATTTGTTGTCGAATCCGACCAGCACGGCCCAGCGTCCGGCAATCTGAGCCAGGCCGTCCACCACGTTTGTGGTGCAGCCGCTGTTCTCCGCCGGATTGTACAACATGTGCAGGGGGCGGAAGGTGCCCGGGTCCACCAGGTGCTCGATCCGCTGCCAGATGGTGAGCTGCCCCCTGGAATTGATCTTTTCTTCAGGCAGTCCAAACTGCTTGGTCTTCTCCACTTCGTCCTGTATTTGCTTTTCAACCTGGCGGACTTCATCCACATTGGCCTGGGTCCTTTTTTTGGAATTCTCCTTGATCTCGCGGCCAAGGGAATCCATGGTCTCAAAATATGGTCTCATAATTGTATCCTTGTATTGCTCTCTTATCCATCAATCAGGGCCAGAACGGCATCACCTTCCACACTCTCGCCTTCCTTGGTCTTGATCTCCTGAATGGTCCCGGAACAGGGGGCGCAGATGGGCATTTCCATCTTCATGGCCTCGAGGATGATCACTTCGTCATCCTGGTTGACCTGATCACCGGCATTCACGAGGATTTGGGTCACTTTCCCGGGCATGGGGGCTTTTAATTCTGTTGCCATACTTCTTCTCCTTAAAATTTTAAAAGGTTAGGTGCGTGGAGTTTGTTAAGTGGTTTTCTTCGAGCATTCGTGCAGAAGCGCTTTTAAAATTTTATCGGTTTGCTTTGCGGATGCCAAGCTCATCCAGGGCGATGATCCATTTGCAGATATTGGCCGAGCCTTCCACCATGGGGTAGGTGGGGGCGTCGCGATAGAATCGGGCCACCGGATATTCGGTGGAGTAGCCGTAGGCTCCGAGGATGCGCATGGCGTAGTTGGAGGCCTTCATGACCACTTCCCCGGCCAGGTATTTGGCCTGGGCCACATCCAGCCCGTTGTTCAGCTTGCCCTGGTCCTTGTTGTAGGCCGCTTTGTAGACCATCAAGCGGGCGGCTTCGATCTCGCAGGAGAGCTGGGCGATCATGTCCTGATTCATCTGGAATTCGCCGATGGACTTGCCGAACTGCTTGCGCTGCTTGCAGTACTTGATGATTTCGTCCAGGCAGGCCTGAGCCAGTCCCACAGCGCCGGCCGCCGCGGAAAGCCGGGTCTGGTTCAGGGAGCTGAACACGATTTTGGTTCCGTCGCCGGGCTTGCCCAGGATGTTTTCTTTGGGGACTTGGACTTTATCGCAAAAGACCTCGCCTGTGGGGGAGGAGTGGGAGCCCATTTTTTCCAGCCCGCTGGTCCGGATGCCCTTGAAGTTCTTGGGCTCGATCACAAAGGCGGACAGACCCTTGGAACCCTTGGACTTGTCGGTGTAGGCGTAGTAAATGAGGACATCCGCGTAATTGGCATTGGAAATCCAGGTTTTGGAGCCGTTCACCAGCCAGTGGTCTCCCATGTCTTCGGCCGTGGAACTCATGGCCATGACGTCCGAGCCGGCATCCGGCTCGGTGATGCCGAAGCCGCCGATGTATTCGGCATTGACCAGTTTGGGGATGTACTTCTGCTTGACGTCTTCGCTTTCTGAGTAGCGGCAGATGGTGTAGGCGCAGCCCAGGGTCTGCATGTTGACCTGAACCCGCAGGGAGCTGGAGGCCCTGGCGATCTCTTCGGTGATGATCATGGCCGCAACAAATCCCATGTCATCGCCGTCATATTCTTCCGGAATCACTGAGCCGAAAAAGCCGAGCTCCCCCATGGGCTTCAGGGCCTCTTCATAGGGCAGATAGTTGTTGGCGTCCCATTCATCCGCATTGGGCGCGATTTTTTTGGTGGCAAACTCCCGGACTGCTTTTTGCAGCATCTTTTGTTCCTTGGTCAATGAAAAATCCATAGTGTCTCCTTGGTTTGCATGCTTGTGAAGGGTTTGAAACATCCTTGATTCTATTGACAAAATTGTTTGCTGCGTCCTAATCACGTCGCAGTAGTATCAAGGATGAAGGCAAAAGGTCAAATGCGGCATTGATCTCAAAATTTGAATGTCGAGTTTTCAAATTGCAAAAAACAGGCCAGAACTCGGCCTCAGTCCCTGATTCGTGGATAGGCGGGCATATCTTTGAAGCATTGTGTGTTTTATCTGTTCAAATGCAATGCATTGTTGCAAAGTAATTTTGCAAAATTGCAAATATTTAGTTGCAATCAAGAGGTCTTTCGCAGTGCCGAACCGAGCCGGCGAGAGACTGAGGGGAGTATCAAGCCCGTATGCCTGCTTGACAAATATTTTAATCCGGCAAAAAATTTAATGCGTCGCGCCTTTTTAGTCATCAAAAGCCGAAAACAGGGTATAACGCGGTGCGATCAGTGTTGCACCAGAAGCTTTAAGCAGGACGTGTCCTGATCAGGAGGGGGCCATGACGGAAAACAAAGAGTTTCGGTCAATTGAAAGTATGGTTGATCCGGCGAGGATCGGGCTGCAGCAACTCGAGCCATTGGACATCGATAAAGTAGACGATTTCGATCGCCTCTTACAGGCCATGTCCCGGACCGCTTTCGGGGGACGGCGTCTGGGCGAGGCTTTGGATGTGCTGCAGTCCATGATTGAAGATCCGGATTGTTATGTTGTGGGGACCTTTTCCGGCGCCATGACCGTGGCCAAGATGGGGCCCCTTATCTGCAAGATGATCGATGAGGGCTGGATCAACGCCGTGGTCTCCACCGGGGCCCTGATCGCCCATGGCTTTATAGAGTCCATCGGCTTGAAGCACTATAAGTACGAGCAGGCGACCATGGACGATCCAGAGCTGTGCCGGCTCGGCCTGAACCGGGTCTATGACACCCTGGAGTCCGAATTGAACTTCATGCAGGTTGAAGAAGTGGTTGCGGCTGTGCTGGAAGAGATCTCCGATCAACAGACCTGGGATTCGCATTCCCTGTGCCGGGTGATCGGCCGCTATTTGAGTGAGCATTATCAGGGTCAGGGGATCCTGAAAAGCGCGTATGAGCAAAACACGCCGGTCTATATTCCGGCTTTTACAGACTCGGAAATCGCCCTGGATATTGCCGCTTTTCTGTTGAAAAAAGTGCCGGCCCTCAGCCGGGAAAAAGTGTCCAGCGAGGCCATGCCTTTTCAGTTCAACCCTTTTCAGGATCTATTTGATTATACGAGACACATCGCCGGCGCGAAGCGGATCGGGATCTTCACCATCGGCGGCGGCGTTCCACGGAACTGGGCGCAGCAGGTCAGCCCTTTCGTGGAGATGGCTCGGAAAGGGAATGCAGATCTGCAGTGGAAGGAAAACCGTTTTCAATACGGGGTGCGGATCTGCCCGGAGCCGGATCACTGGGGCGGCTTGTCCGGCTGCACCTACCAGGAAGGCATTTCCTGGGGCAAATTTCTGTCCCCGGCGCAGGGGGGGCGCTTCGCGGAAGTCCTCTGCGACGCCACCATCGCCTGGCCCCTGTTGATCAAGGGCCTCCTGGATCGTCAAAACAAAAAATAAATGCTTAATATGCCCATGAGTGCTGATTCAGATTCGATACGCGAATTTCCTTTTTGGCTGGATGAACAGGAAGGCCCGGATTCTTCTGAGACCGATGATCAAGCGCTTTCTTCCAGAACCGACGTTCTGGTCGTCGGCAGCGGGTACACCGGGATGACGGCCGCCCTGCGTCTCAGTCAAAACGGGGCCAAAGTCCTTGTTCTGGATAAGGAGCCAATCGGGTCAGGCGCCAGTTCCAGAAACGGCGGTCTGGTTTTGACCGGTTTGAGTGTTCCTCCTGCCTCCCTGCTCAAGACCTACGGCACAGCAGATGCGCAGCGCTTGTTTTCAGCCTCGGTCGCGGCCGTCGATTGTGTTGAAAATATTATCAAAGAGGGGGATCTCGACTGCTCCTTTCAGCGCTGCGGTCATGTGCAGGCGGCCTGCAGGCCCGGGCACCTTGAAGCACTTCGAAAAGAACAGGCCGTACTGGCTGAAACTTTCAATTATGAGACCTCCCTGCTGGGAGCAGAGGCTATCAAGACCGAGCTGGGATCGGATTATTATTACGGCGGCCTGCTGGATCCCTTGTGCGGGGAGATACAGCCGGCCAGGTTTATCCAAGGCCTCGCGCGGATGGCTGCCGAGGCCGGGGTGGAGTTGCATTCCGGAGTCGAAGTCCTTGATATCACTCGGCAGTCCGGGCATTTCATCGTCCGCACCAGCCGGAAGACCATCCTGGCCGACCAGATCGTGGCAGCCACCAACGGCTACACAGGGCCTCAGTTCCCATGGCTGCAGCGCAGAATCGTTCCGGTGGACAGTCTGATCATCGCCACCGAGGCCCTGCCGCCGGAGACAAGAGCGTCCTTGATTCCCCGGAAGCGGGTGTTTTCAGATACAAAACGCTTTCTCTTTTATTTCCGCCTCTCACCCGATGGGAAACGGCTCATTTTTGGGGGCCGTCCTCGCTTCATGCACAAAGGGCTCATTCACAATGCCGGGCGCATGTATCAGGATCTGTGTCGAGTCTTTCCCCAGTTGAGCGGGATCGGCATAAGCCATGCCTGGACCGGCAAGGTCGGGTTCCCCCGTGATTTTTTACCGCATCTGGGCAAAAATGAAGGTCTTTGGTACGCCCTGGGCTATGGCGGACACGGCGTGGCCCTGGCCACCTATCTCGGGGACAGATTGGCGTCCTGGATGCAGGGCCGTAAGGAAGCCCCGGTGTTTGCTCAAACCAGATTTCGAGCTTTTCCCCTGTACAACGGCCGTCCCTGGTTCCTCCCCCTGGTTCATCAGTCCTACTCCCTTCTGGATCGGATCTGCTGAAAGCGCGAGCGCTGATACCCTGCCGGGATGCGCTGGCTCTGATCCGGCTCATCTGCCGGGATTAAAGTGAACGCGATCAGGGGACAGGGAGAGTGAAAAGCTGTACCGGGAGAAGGCCGTGATTCCTTCTCTTGGCCTTTCAGGGTCTTTCTCTGCTCGAGGTCCCTGCTCAGCTTCCCGGGATGCCGTAGGCCCAGTTGTTCTTGATATAACGGACGGTGACCGAGGGCTCCACGCTGGTGATGCCTTCGATATCGTTGATCTTGTCGATCAATTTCGCAAAATCCTTTTGCGAGAGCACATAATATTCCGCATCAAAGTCAGCCATGCCGGCCAATTGGGCCAGATAAAAAATCTCGTCCAGCTTTTGCAGTTCCTGCCCGACCCTGCTGATCATTTTATTGACGGCCTTGATCCGAATGTTTCCGATGATCCCGGTTTTGGCCTTGAGCGGATTCACCACCGCCACAATTTTGATGGATTGCTCGGTGATGAGTTTGCTCAAGCGGTTTCGAACCGTGGATTCGGAAACCCCCAGCTTCTTGGCGATTTCTGTGTTCGGCATCCGTCCGTTGGATTGGAGCAAACGGGTGATCTTGAAGTCGATGTCCTGAGGGTGATTGTTCATAGGCGCCGCCAGGGTCAGATCGTGATACAATCGGGGTTTCTGCCGTTTCAGGGAAAAACCGCCTTGTCTGGGTCTGAGACATTCAGCCCCACCTTTCTGAAACCATTTCTACATCGACTTAATCACAACCGTCAATATTTTTTTCGTATAAAATTTATGATATTCGTCGTTTTTAAGAGAACATGTAAAATATTTTCGTATTTTCTTATTGACATTCGTTTTTCTGAAAGATAGGGTTTTCTTGAAAATCGGTTTTGACGGATGCGCTTCCGCTGCACAGTATGCAGTATTTGAAGACGGAACAGGTGCAGCAGACGATTCTTGAGCGCCATATGCCTGGTGCAGCTGGCCGCACCTGGTTCCCCCGTGATTTATCGCATGTTTTCCGGGGTGATGAATCCCTTTACCGGCGGCTGCCTGGTCTCTTCGGACCTGCAGCACCTGTTTTACGCCGGCACAGTGCAATTGGGTCATTTCTACAATCTCCCGGTGATGTCCACTTACGGGGGAAGCGATCTGGCCGACATCGATTCCTGGAAGACGGGCAAGGACGAGTCCATCGATGCCTTTTTCATCACCGCAACCGGGCCGGATATGCTTCCCTGTCTCGGGCTGATGGAATGTTACACCCTGCTCTGTCATGAGAAGATCCTGTTTGACAACGATATCTTCGAATCGATTCGCTTCCTGAGCGAGGGACTCACCGTGGACAGGGATTCCCTGGCCCTGGACGACATCCTCTCGGTGGGCCCGGGCGGGCACTTCATGGACCGGCAACAGACCATTCAACAAATACGGGGACATTGGAATTCCGGTATCGGCTATCAGTGGTCCAAGTCCGATAAAGCCTTTGCTCAGCCGCGTCAGACAGCCCGCGAACAGGTTAAATGGATATTGAATCATCACCGGCCTGAGCCCCTGGCGGCCGAGGTCGGTGCTGAACTGCAGTGTATCCTGGACCGCGCAAAAACGGCATACGGCATTTGAAACAGCGATCCGGGGCAATGATCGGCAGGGGCCGGTGCCCATTCGAAACCCGGGAGACAAGGGCTGATCTGGAAGAGAGATTTGGGAACGAGTTTCAGGTGCCGGGCTCGGGAAAAACTTTGGATTTGAGGTATCTTTTGTGAAACTTCAGCTGATGCCACGAACCGATCACAGAGTTCTCTTTCGCTGTATGGCTTCCGGCTCAAACAATTATGTGTCAGCTTTGCCGGAGGCAAAGCCGACAACGAAATCCGCAACAAGGAGGAAAGTATGACAAGCGGTCCAAAAACCAGACAAATGTTTAGACGGGCCCAGGCCTGCATGCCTTCGGGGGTGACTTCAAACTACAGGTACTGGGGGGAAGATACCTCTCTGGTGATCAAGAAGGGGCAGGGGGCCTACATCTGGGACTATGACGACAATCGGTATCTGGATTATCGTCTCGGATTCGGACCGAACATCCTTGGACACGCCAATCCCGTGGTCCTGGATAAAGTCAGAGAGGCCCTGAGCATGGGCAATGTCTTCGCTCTGACCCATCACTATGAAATCGAGGCGGCGGAACGTATCAAGCAGATGACCGGGGTCGATCTGGTCCGTTTTGCCAACTCCGGGGCCGAGGCCACAATGCACGCGATCCGCATCGCCAGAGCCTATACCGGACGAAACAAGATCATCAAGTTCGAGGGGCAGTATCACGGTTTTCACGATGCGGTGATGTGGAACACCTTTCCCCCGGAGGGATCCTATGGATACCGGCGTTCACCGGTGGCGGTGGCCCAGGGCTCCGGCGTGCCCCGGGTCTTTGCGGATCTGCTCCACCTGCTTCCCTTCAACGATCCGGAACTGCTCGAGAAAAAGATCAAGGAAGACTGGGGGGACATCGCCTGCATCATCATGGAGCCGATCATGGGCAATTGTCCGTCGATCATGCCCAGGGAGGGCTATCTGGAAACCGTCCGTAAGCTTTGCGATGAATACGGGATCGTTCTCATCTTCGATGAAGTCAAAACAGGGTTCCGCATTGCCAAAGGAGGGGCCCAGGAATATTTCGGAGTCAAGGCGGATCTCGTGGCTTATGCCAAGGCCCTGGGCGGCGGGTTTCCCATTGCGGCCATCGGGGGGATCAAGGCTATCATGGGCGAAATCGGGTACTTGAAGATCCCGCAGGGAGGCACCTATGCCGGTAACGCGGCCGCGACCGCAGCCGCCTGCGCCACCCTGGACGAGATAGCCGCCGGCGCCCTGGACAAGGTCAACGCCCACGGGACTCAACTCAGGGAGGGTTTCGAAGAAGCGCTCAAGCGAAGAGGGGTGCCGGGCTTTGTACAGGGTCCCCCGTCCATGCCCGCGGTGATCCTCACGGACAAGGAGGCGGTCTACGATTTCAGGGAGGTCATGGAGACGAACCATGAACTCTACGCCCGGGTCATTGGCAGGCTGCTCGAAAAAGGTGTCATGCCGGAGATGCATCCCCGGGAGCCCCTGTTCATCTCTTCGGCCCATTCCGACGAAGATGCGGCCTGGGCCGTCTCGGCCTTTGACGAGGCCCTGGGAGAGGTTATGGAGTAAAAATGCCTTGTTGACGACGTGTCGACGTATCGCGTGTCTCTATGAACCTTTTGAAAAAGGGAGATATGCTAGGAAAACGTTACGATGCGAACATCTTTTGAGGACCGTACTCCTGGCCTTGGCCTGTCTGTTCCTGGGTGCCGGGATGGCGGCGGCCAAGGACTTTCCGTATTTACGAGAGACCTCTGGATTTCAGCTCGGCAACAACTCTTTCTGGGCGGCCGCCAGAATGGCGTGGAGCTCTTTCTGCTGTTCCGGCTCCAGGGGCTCGACCTCATGGTCCTGCCGGATGGCGGCGATTCGCTCCTGGGCGCGATGATAGATGGTTTTTTCATCTGTCTGCTGGTCCAGAAAGGGTCGCCAGTCAAATAAAATCGGCCGGAAACGCACTTCTTTGCGCAGATGATTCAGGGTGTGGATGTCTTCCAGAAATTTCCCGCTGTGTCCCACTCGGTGAATGGCGTCAACAGCCAGGGTATCGGGACTGATCTCAAAGCCTTCCAAATAGCGCTTGACAAAAGCGATCATTTCATTGTCGATGGCCAGGAGATCCGGACTGATCATCATGCCGTTACCCACCCCCCCTACACCGCCGATTTCACTCACCCCGGCCAGAGCGGTCATGAGCAGGCTGGTCCCCCGCTCAAACATGATCTGCTGGGACTGACAGTTGGATCCGATCAAAGCGGAGGCTACCGCCGGGATCTGATAGGTGCGGGCCATCTGGTATAACCCGTTGAGAAGGAGCATGACTTCTGGATTGAAGAGCTGCATGGATCCCTGGCGCATCTCCATGGTTTCCATGATCACATAATACCAGGTCGGGATTCCGGGGCAGAGGGTTTGCAGGAGCACGAGGCTGCCCAGGGCCTCGGCATTGGTCTGGACCATGGTCCCGGCCAGGGTGTAGGGGGAGTTGGCCCCGACCATGGGCACCAGAGGCACGCGGATCGGCAGGTTGTAACGGCCGTAGAGCAGCAGGCGCTCGATTTCGTCCCGGGGAAAGTACAGAGGATCGATGATGCAGACGATGCCGCTGCAAATCGGCCGCTGCTGCAGTTCGAATGATCCCCCGCTGACCACCTCCATCATCTCCAGCTGGAATTTAAGATTGGCGGAGTCCGTGGTCAGAGCCCAGATGTGTTTCCGGCCGTATTCCAGGAGGGTTTTCAGGGTTTCGATATCGTAGGTCTGCTGGGGAATATCCTGGGGAGACAACCCCCCGCAGATGTTTAAATTGGGCAGGGCGTCCACGATACGGGCCAGATCCGCACAGTCGTGTATTGTAAGCTGGCGGGACTGGTGGTTGGAAAAGTCGAAATAATTTAAGGGCCCTCCCACGCTCCTGGCTACCGGGGCGTGGGATATGCCGCTGCTCACCAGCATGTCGTATTCCGCACTCCGCCCGGCTAAGATAAAACTTTTCGGGGCTTTCTGAATGGCGTTTTCCACCATATCCGCCGGGATGAAAACCCGGTTTCCATTGGATTCAACCTCAGCCCCGGCATCGGCCAGCTGTTCTCTGGCTTCGGGATGATCCACGGCGAGGCCGGTCTCCTGTAAAACCTGGAGAGAGGCTTCATGGATCTGCTGCACGTCCTGTTCTGAAAGCATGTCGTAGTGATTGGGCTGCATATAGGGCTCCAGTTGAGAATTTTTTCAGGTGTTCAAGCGGCCAGGAGTTCCTTGACTTTGACTACTCCGTCCGAGGCGTCTTCGGCAAAGGCGTCGGCGCCGATCTTGGCGGCCCAGCGGGCGGTGACCGGGGCGCCGCCCACGATGGTCCTGATCTTGTCCCGGACCCCGGCG
>JAABTT010000086.1 GCA_011389765.1 Desulfohalobiaceae bacterium S24
GCTGATCGTTCCCATAGCCATGGAGCTTGGTCTTCGGTTTGCGATACGTGAAGGTGGTCGTACGGTGGGCGCCGGAGTGGTTTCAGAAATTACGGAGTAACTATGCGGGTTAAATTGCAGCTGCGCTGCCCAGAGTGTAAACGGAAGAATTATTCGACTTTCAAAAATAAGAAGAATACGACTGCTAAGCTGGAATTGAATAAATACTGCCCTTTCTGCGGTCGACACACGAGTCATAAAGAGACGAAATAGCCTTGTTGTACGCAGTGCATTTCAAAAGAGGCTTTCGTGCTTTATAGGAAATGCAGGCCAGTAGCTCCAATTGGTAGAGCACCGGACTCCAAATCCGGCGGTTGTGGGTTCGAATCCCTCCTGGCCTGCCAGCAGCAAGAGCGCCAATAAGAACGTGAAAAACTGGAAACCACAGCACGGGCAACGAGTCCTGACAACGCGGTCTCAGCAGCAGAGAGAGCCGGTTGTTCTTAGGCCCCGTGGAACCATTGACCCGGAAATCACAGCCGCAAACCATGAGTAAGAAAAAAGTAAAAAAACAGACTCAGGTTGAGCCCAAGACTGGTTTAACAGCGAAGGTTCGTGAATTCAGTGCATTTTTTCAGCAATCCAAAATGGAAATGAAAAAAGTGACCTATCCGAGCCGAAAACAAACGTTGACTACTTGCGCTTCGGTTCTGGTCGTGGTTTTTATCGTATCCTTGTTTTTAGGAATCGTCGATCTCGCGTTGGCCAAAATTCTGGAAGTTGTTTTGCCTTAGGCATGCTCATGACTGAAAATCCGACCAATGTCCGCTGGTATATTGTTCAGACTCTATCCGGGTATGAACAGCGAGTGGAAAAGACAATTAAAGAACTTATTCGAAAGGACAAAGTTCAGGGCTTGATCGAAGAAGCGATAGTGCCGACGGAGAACGTTGTCGAGATGGTCAAAGGCCAAAAGAAAACCACGTCCCGGAAGTTTTACCCGGGCTATGTGCTGGTCAAGATGCAACTCACTGACGCCACCTGGCATATCATTCAAGGGATTCCGAGAGTGACCGGCTTTATAGGGGACAAAGTGAAGCCGATTCCTCTGAGTCCAGGTGAGGCGGAGCAGCTTCTCCAGAAGATTGAGACCAGAAAAGAGCATCCGCGACCAAAATATGAAATCATGGTCGGTGAAAAAGTTCAAGTCATTGACGGCCCTTTTGCCAATTTTGACGCCTATGTTGAAGAGGTCAATCAGGAAAAAGGCAAGCTGAAAGTTTCAGTATCCATTTTCGGGCGGAGCACTCCGGTTGAACTGGATTTTGTCCAGGTCACCAAGAGTCAGTAAACCGACGTATGCATTGAAGGTTGAATTAAGGGTTTGAATAGTCACGCATCAGTGAAGAGGGGAGAACCATGGCGAAAAAAGTGATGGCGAATATAAAATTGCAAATTCCAGCAGGGGCGGCGAACCCCTCACCTCCGGTCGGACCGGCTCTTGGTCAGCACGGTGTGAATATTATGGAATTTTGCAAAGCCTTTAACGCCAAGACACAGGAGCAAAAAGGGATGATCATTCCTGTGGTGATTTCGGTGTATAAAGATCGTTCTTTCAGCTTTATCACCAAAACTCCACCTGCAGCTATATTGATCAAAAAGGCTGCGAAACTCGATAAAGGTTCGGCAGAACCGAAAGCCACCAAGGTTGGACAACTGAGTATGGATCAAGTGCGGGAAATCGCCCAGACCAAAATGCCTGACCTGAATACCAACGATATACAGGCGGCGATCGCTACAGTAAAGGGAACTGCCCGCAGTATGGGAATTGAAGTCATATAATGAGGTGGAGTGAAACCATGGCCAAGTACGGGAAGAAATATATCAAAGCGCGGCAGAACATAGACAGAAACACCAAGTATCCCATTGAAGACGGGATTGCGCTGGCGGTCAGCACGGCCTATGCCTCGTTTGATGAGACGGTTGATGTCGCTGTGTGCCTCGGAGTCAATCCCAAATACTCCGACCAAATGGTTCGTGGCGGGGTCAGCCTTCCGCACGGACTTGGGAAAGAGGTTCGGGTTGTTGCCTTTTGTAAAGGCGAGAAAGAGGAAGAGGCCAAACAGGCCGGGGCCGATGAGGTTGGAGCCGAAGATCTAGTCCAAAAGATCAAGGACGGATGGCTGGAGTTTGACAAGGCTGTGGCCACTCCCGATATGATGTCCCATGTGGGAAAAGTCGGCCGTATTTTAGGGCCGAGGGGCATGATGCCCAATGCAAAAAGCGGGACGGTGACTTTTGATATCGGGCAGGCCATTGCCGAGATGAAAGCGGGTCGGGTTGAATTCAAAGTGGATAAGGCCGGTGTGGTTCATGCGCCCTTAGGCAAAGTTTCCTTTGGCATGCCCAAAATTATGGATAACCTCAAGGCATTGCTGGATTCCTTGAACAAGGCCAAGCCAAGCTCCGCCAAAGGGACCTATTTTCAAGCCATGGCCGTTTCCTCGACCATGGGCCCCGGGGTCAAACTTGATGCGGGGATGATTCGAAAATTTTTGGAATGATGCACCAGATATTTTTTCAAGGTTATGAGTCAAAGAAAACAGGTGGCAGGTGCCTTAATTTCCTGTTGAGACTGGTTTTGACTCTGCACCTTCCAACTGACAGGCAGGGAGGTCATTGTGAACAGGGCTGAGAAAGCACTCGTCATAGAGCAGTTGCAACACAAGGCAGAGAAAGCGGGAATCGCTCTTGTTACCGATTTTCGAGGTCTGAAGGTCAACGAACTGGAAGAGCTTCGTGGAAAACTTCGGGAGAACAACATCGACTATCAAGTGGTCAAGAATACCCTGGCCAAGATAGCCTTTGGAAAGACCTCCCATGGGGTCTTGAGCGATGAACTCAAGGATTGCTGCGGCATCGCCTTTGGCTATGACGACCCGGTGGTCGCCGCCAAAATTCTCACTGAGTTTGCAAAGAAAAATAAGAAGTTTGCTCTCCGCTTCGCAAGTTACGAAGGATCCTTTTTGTCCGAGCAAAATGTGGAGGATCTTTCCAAGCTGCCGGGCAGAGAAGAATTGTTGGGAAAAATGCT
Source organism: Desulfohalobiaceae bacterium S24 (assembly GCA_011389765.1). Lineage (GTDB taxonomy): Bacteria > Desulfobacterota > Desulfovibrionia > Desulfovibrionales > Desulfothermaceae > JAABTT01. The sequence goes on from JAABTT010000086.1 coordinate 3,074, forward strand.
GGCCACCATGAATGCGGTCCCGACAAATTTTGTCTGTTTGTTTGCGAATTTACAGCGGAAACTGCTGTATGCTCTGAACGCGATCAAAGAACAACACGAAAATCAATGAGTCAAAACCAATAAAGGAGGCATCAATGTCCGAAGTCACAAAAGAACAGGTTGTCGAATTCATATCCAATATGACAGTTTTGGAGTTGTCTGAATTTATTAAGGAACTGGAAGATAAATTCGGTGTTTCAGCCGCAGCGCCGGTTGCGGCTGTCGCTGCGGCCGGACCTGCCGGCGCTGCTGAAGGCGGGGCGGAAGAAGAAGAAAAAACCGAATTCGATCTGGTGCTTACTGAGGTTGGCGGGAATAAAATCGCCGTGATCAAAGCGGTCAGAGCCCTGACCGGACTCGGGCTGAAAGAGGCCAAGGCCAAAGTGGATGAACTGCCGTCAACAATCAAAGAAGCCGCGCCAAAAGATGAAGTGGAAGAGGCCAAAAAGCAGCTTGAAGAGGCCGGTGCCAAGACCGAAATGAAGTAGGACGCTCCCCCGACATCCTGAAGGAATTATATGAAGAACACGCGACCGTCAGCGGAGCGTGTTCTTCATTCTTGTTCTCACATGTATCGGCGCCGAGAAAGGTCATGATTGGAATTTCCGTTCTGTATTCCTCAAGTTCTATGTATGAAGGCTTGAACCCCCCTCTTCGTGGATTTAAGAAAAATTTTTCGAGCCCAAGGCGTTCCCTTTATGTGTTTGACGGAACTCTGTTTTCTTAAATCCCAGTAGCCGCTTTTCCACATCTAAAAAAATGGAAAGGCTTCGAATGGCCGGGAACTGGTCTATTCGGAGCATTTTGAAAAGACAATCTATCTTCTGGAGATCGTGCCGGTGACTCAGCTGAGAGGTTTTTATTTGAGTTTTACGGCACGGGAGAATGTATTTCTGTTCACTCCAAATTTTCTGTGATTTTTACATACAATGTTGTGCTTTCAGCATAAACGTTGTGTGTTTTTTGAGTGATATTTGAACATAAGTGTCTAAAAGGGCAGCAGAGGCGCTTCTGTTTTACTTTTTCTAACACCAAGGGGTTATCATGAGCAAATTGGTGAAAACATTCGGCAGAATCGATAAGGTGCTCAACACACCCAATCTTTTGGATTTGCAGCTCCAATCGTATGCTGATTTTTTGCAAAAAGACGTGCCCCAGGCGAGTCGTGAAGAAATTGGCCTTGAAGGGGCGCTCCGTTCCGTATTTCCCATAGAAGATTTTTATAAAACAGCCACATTGGAATATGTGAGCTATATGATCGGTGAACCCAAATACGACAAAGAGGAATGTTTGTCAAAGGGATTGAGTTATGAAGCCCCTATCTATCTCAAAATTCAATTGATCAATTATAATGTTGATCCGGAAACCGGAGAGCGGACCGGGGTTGATGTGATCAAGGAAGAATCGGGACGCGACGGCAAGGGAATGTATTTTGGCAGTATTCCCTTAATGACGGACAAGGCGACCTTTATCATCAACGGCACCGAACGGGTGCTGGTGAATCAATTGCAGCGTTCGCCGGGCATATTATTTGATCATGACGAAGGCAAAACGCATGTCAGCAAAAAAGTTCTCTACAGCTGCCGGGTTATTCCCATGCGCGGCTCCTGGCTGGATTTTGATTTCGATCATAAGGACATTCTGTATGTCCGGATTGATCGACGGAGAAAGATGCCGGCGACAATTCTGCTCAAGGCTATGGGGCTGAGCAAGGAAGAAATCCTGCACTATTTTTATCGAACCGAGCGCTATGTTGTCCAGGGCAATGCCGTGTACCGGGAGATCAATCCTGAGCTCCTCCGGCGGGAACGGGTGTATGCCGACCTGTATGACGCAGCGGGGAAATTGGTGGCCAATGCGGGCAAAGAAATTACAAAGCCCCTGTGGTTTAAAATCTGTAAATCCGGCCTGAAGACCATGCAGGTTGATCCCCAGGACCTTGTAGATGAATACATGGCCGAGGATTTTATCGATTCTGAAAGCGGCGAGGTCCTGGCTGAATTGGGCGATAAAATCAGTCCGGATTTGTTGGATCTTCTGCTGAGGGACCAAAAGGAAGTCAAGGTCCTGCACACCAAGGGGCTTGAGGTCTCTTCAACCATCATCGATACCTTGGAGCAAGACAAGACCGAGGACAAAGAAAGCGCTCAAATCGAGATTTACCGGCGTCTGCGGCCAAGCTCTCCTCCCACGCCTGAAGTCGCCGAGACCTTTTTCAACAATATTTTCCGCAATCCGGATTATTACGATCTTTCCCCGGTGGGCCGCTACAAACTCAACATTCGGCTGAATCTCGATTATTCGCTGGATCACCGGACCTTGACCAATGAAGATATCATGAAGACCCTGGAAAAGCTGGTCAGATTGAAAGAAACTCTGGGTCCGGCCGATGATATTGATCATCTCGGCAATCGAAGGGTCCGATCCGTGGGTGAACTGGTTGAAAATCAGTACCGGATCGGCCTGGTTCGAATGGAGCGGGCCATAAAAGAGCGCATGACCCAGCAGGAAGTGGCGACTCTGATGCCCCACGATCTGATCAATTCCAAGCCGGTCACAGCCGTGATCAAAGAATTTTTCGGAACCTCGCAGCTTTCCCAGTTCATGGATCAGACCAACCCTCTCTCGGAAGTGACCCATAAACGGCGTTTATCTGCCTTGGGACCCGGGGGGCTGACCCGGGAGCGGGCCGGATTTGAAGTCCGGGATGTCCACACCAGCCATTACGGACGGATTTGTCCGATCGAAACCCCGGAAGGCCCGAACATCGGTTTGATTGTCTCGCTGACCACCTATGCCCAGGTCAATAAATTCGGGTTTATTGAGACCCCGTATCGAGTGGCGAGGGATGGGCAGGTGACCACGGAAATCGTTTACAAGGATGCGGCCCGGGACAATGAGGAGGTCATTGCTCAAGCCAATGCCCCTCTGGATGCTTCGGGACGTTTTGTCAATGAGCGGGTGGCCTCCAGGGATCGCGGGGATTTTGCCCTGGTCAAACAGGATCAGGTGACGCTCATGGACATCGCTCCCAGTCAGATAGTTTCCATTTCCGCTGCTTTGATTCCTTTTTTGGAGCATGACGATGCGAACAGGGCTTTGATGGGTTCCAACATGCAGCGCCAGGCCGTACCACTGCTGCAGAGCGAACCGCCGCTGGTGGGGACGGGTATGGAGCGAATCGTGGCTGTTGACTCCGGGAACTGCGTTCTGGCCGAGTCCGAGGGGAGGGTGGAATACGTTGATGCTGATACGATCGTTGTCTCCTATGCCGGAACCAGGGACAATCCTGAAACAGGGGAGGTCAAGGTCCATAACCTTCAGAAATTTCATAAATCCAACCAAAACAGCTGCTTCGGTCAGACTCCCCGGGTTTCACAGGGTCAAGCCGTGGATCAGGCGACTATTTTAGCCGACGGCCCGTGCGTGAAAGACGGCGAGCTGGCTCTCGGCAAGAATCTTTTGGTCGCCTTTATGCCCTGGGGCGGCTATAATTTTGAAGATGCCATCCTCATTTCGGAACGCTGCGTGAAGGAGGATGTTTTCACCTCTATCCATATCGAGGAATTCGAGGTTTTGGCCCGGGACACCAAGCTGGGACCTGAAGAAGTGACCAGGGATATTCCCAATGTGAGTGAAGATATGCTTCGAAACCTCGATGAAAGCGGCGTGATCCGCATCGGGGCGAAAATCAAGCCGGATGACATCCTGGTGGGGAAGATCACTCCAAAAGGAGAGACTCAGTTGACCCCGGAAGAGCGATTATTGCGGGCCATATTCGGTGATAAGGCCAGAGATGTCAAGAATACCTCCCTCAGGGTCCCTCCGGGTATTGAAGGGACGGTCCTGGACGTCAAAGTCTTCAACAGGCGCTCTGCAGAAAAGGATGATCGAACAAAACTCATCGAAGATTACGAGCTGGATCAGGTGGATCGCAAGCAAAGACTCCATATTGAGGGCTTGAATCATTTGTTCCGAGAGAAAATGTGGACAACGATCAGCGGCAAGAGCCTGGCCAAATCGATCTCGGGGAAGACCAAGGGCAAAGTCCTGGCCGAAGCGAACAAGCCGGTGAAGCAGGATCGCTTTCAGGATATTCCACTCAAGAAATTGCGGGATGGATTCATCTCCAAGGAAGTCAACGACCAGGTGCGAGAGCTTCTGGAGGAATATGACCGGCAGATCGAGGCGATCACCGCTTTCTATGAGCGCAAGCGGAAAACAGTGACCGAGGGCGATGATATGCCCCCGGGGATTATCAAGATGGTCAAGGTCTATATCGCCGTGAAGCGCAAACTGAGTGTGGGGGACAAAATGGCCGGCAGACACGGGAATAAAGGGGTTGTCTCCTGCATTCTGCCGGAAGAGGACATGCCCTTTTTCGATGACGGCACCCCGGTGGATATTGTGCTCAACCCGCTTGGGGTTCCTTCGCGGATGAATATCGGACAAATCTTGGAAACGCACCTGGGCTGGGCGGCGAAAGAGCTGGGCACGCAATTGAACGCCTATTTGGAAGATTCCCTGGATATGGAGAAAATACGACAGGAGATCAAACGTATCTTTGCCGCTGCAGACGGCAGCAGCCCTGCAGACGATATGAGCGATGCAGAAGTGCTGGAGGCCCTCAAGGACATGCAGCAGGGCATCGTAACCAAAACCCCTGTTTTCGACGGCGCCAGGGAAGAGGAAATTTGGAATTGGCTGAAAATGGCGGATCTGCCCGGCAGCGGCAAGACTGTTTTGTATGACGGAAAAACAGGCGACGCCTTTCACAACACTGTGACGGTGGGGTATATGTACATGCTGAAACTGCACCATCTGGTGGATGAGAAAATTCATGCTCGATCCACCGGACCGTATTCGCTCGTCACGCAGCAGCCCCTGGGGGGGAAAGCCCAGTTCGGCGGACAACGCCTGGGTGAGATGGAAGTTTGGGCCCTGGAGGCCTATGGAGCGGCCCATATGCTCCAGGAGTTTCTCACGGTGAAGGCCGACGATGTCCATGGCCGGGTCAAGATGTATGAAAATATTGTCAAGGGTGAAAACTACCTGACCACCGCCATGCCGGAATCGTTCAACGTTCTGGTCAAGGAATTGATGGCTTTGGGGCTGGATGTGAGCTTGGTGTCTGAGGAAAAGAAAAGAAAGAAATTCAGCAAGGGGGCGTGAACGACATGACCGACGATCTTTATATCTTTCGCCGCGAAGCTGATACTCAGGTCAAAAGCCAGAATCTGCAGGGGATCAGGGTATCGATGGCCGCACCGGAAACGATTCGAAGTTGGTCTTTCGGGGAGGTGAAAAAGCCCGAAACCATCAATTATCGAACTTTCAAGCCGGAAAGGGACGGCCTTTTTTGTGCAAAAATTTTTGGACCGGTCAAGGATTTTGAGTGCAACTGCGGGAAATACAAGCGGATGAAACATCGGGGCATCGTCTGTGAAAAATGCGGAGTGGAGGTCATCGCCTCAAAAGTCCGCAGAGACCGCATGGCCCATATTGAATTGGCCGCGCCCGCAGCCCATATCTGGTTCTTAAAGAGTATGCCCTCGAAGATCGCCAGCCTTCTCGACATGACCATGGCGGATGTGGAAAAAGTCCTGTATTTTGACAGCTATATCGTCTTGGATCCCGGACAGACCACTTTGAAACACAATCAGCTCATTAATGAGGATCAACAGATCCAGCTTCTTGAAGCCTATGGGGAAAATGCCTTTCGGGTCGGCATGGGGGCGGAGGCCGTCAAAGAACTGCTTGAAAAGATCGACCTCTCGGAATTGCGGACCCAATTGAAGGATGATTCTCTGGCTACGCGTTCCCAGGCCAAAAAGAAAAAAATCGCGAAGCGTTTAAAAATCGTCGAGGGGTTTCTTGAATCCGGCAACCGGCCGGAGTGGATGATCATGGAAGTCATTCCGGTGATCCCCCCTGAACTCAGACCCTTGGTCCCGCTGGACGGGGGGCGCTTTGCCACCTCTGATCTCAATGATCTCTACCGCCGGGTGATCAACAGGAACAACAGGCTGAAACGTCTGCTGGAACTCGGGGCTCCGGATATCATCATCCGGAATGAAAAAAGGATGCTCCAGGAAGCGGTGGACGCCCTCCTGGACAACGGCAGACGGGGCAAGGCCATTACCGGGACCAACGGGCGGCCCCTGAAGTCCTTGAGTGATATGATCAAGGGGAAACAAGGGCGCTTCCGTCAGAATCTGCTCGGAAAACGGGTGGATTATTCCGGGCGGTCGGTGATTGTGGTGGGGCCGCAGCTTAAGCTGCATCAGTGCGGCCTGCCCAAGAAAATGGCCCTGGAGCTCTTCAAGCCCTTTGTCTATTCCAAGCTTGAGGCCAGGGGCCTGGCCTCGACCATCAAAAGCGCCAAACGCATGGTGGAGCGGGAAGATGTGGCTGTCTGGGATGTTCTGGAAGAAGTGGTCACCGAATATCCGGTAATGCTCAACCGGGCGCCGACTCTGCATCGGCTCGGCATCCAGGCCTTCGAGCCTATTCTGATCGAGGGGAAAGCCATTCAGCTCCACCCACTTGTCTGCGCCCCCTATAACGCCGACTTCGACGGAGACCAGATGGCCGTGCATGTTCCCTTGTCGGTTGAGGCCAGAATCGAGTGCCGGGTCCTGATGATGTCCACGAACAACATCCTTTCGCCGGCCAATGGGGAGCCCATTATTCTGCCCAGTCAGGATATAGTGCTGGGGCTGTATTACCTGACCGCCATCCGGTCCTTTGAACCCGGAGAAGGCAAGGTCTTCTCCTCGCCTGTAGAGGTAATTTCTGCCTATGATGCCGGCGTGATTTCCCTGCACGCCAAAATTCAGGTCAGAATGGACGATCGACGGGTCGAGACTTCGCCCGGTCGGATTATTGTCTGGGAACTCATGCCTCCGGGCATTTCCTTTGATCTGGTCAATCAGGTTTTGAACAAGAAGAATATCGCCCGGCTGGTGGCCCAGGCCTACCAGGTTGCCGGAACCAAGGCCACCGTCATTCTCAGCGATAGTTTGAAAACCCTGGGATTTGAATACGCCACCAAAGCCGGGATCAGCATCTCGGTTCAGGATTTGAAACTCCCTGAACAGAAAAAAACGCTCCTGGCCAAGGCCCAGGCCGATACCGAGACAGTGCACAATCAGCACCGGGAAGGCATTATCACCCGGACCGAGCGCTACAACAAGGTCGTCGATGTCTGGACAAAGACCACCAATGATGTGGCCCGGGCCATGATGCAGGAGATTTCCACGGATGTGATCCAAGACCCGGAGACAGGCCGGGAGGTGGAAAACGACAGTTTCAACCCCATTTTCATGATGAGCAATTCCGGTTCACGGGGAAATGCCGATCAAATGCGGCAACTGGCCGGCATGCGGGGACTGATGGCCAAACCCTCCGGTGAAATTATCGAAACACCGATTCAATCTTCTTTTCGGGAAGGCTTGACGGTTTTGGAGTATTTTACCTCGACTCACGGCGCCAGAAAGGGCTTGGCGGATACCGCGCTCAAGACGGCGAATTCAGGATATTTAACCAGAAGATTGGTGGATGTGGTCCAGGATGTGATCGTCAGCGAACAGGAATGCGGTACTGTTGACGGGATCGAGGTCTCCCGGCTCTCCGAGACCGGGGAGCGCAATGAACACTTTGGGGAACGGATTCTCGGGCGGATGCCCCTGTTTGATGTCCATGATCCGGAAACAGATCAGGTCCTGGTGAAATCCAGCGAGATCATTGATGAACAGCTTGTTCAAAAGATTGAGGATGCCGGAATCCATTCGATTTTTATCCGGTCGGTGATGACCTGCAGCAG
>JAABTT010000087.1 GCA_011389765.1 Desulfohalobiaceae bacterium S24
GCCGGAATCCAGACTGAACAAGCTGGACCCCGGCCTCCGCCGGGGTGACCCCGGATCTCAGTCCGGGGCAGGCGGAGAAAGAAAAATCAAGTTTCATACGAGACCGAAAAGAAGCAGAGGACAGAGAACAGGAAGAGGCAATTCTTTTCGCCTTCCGCCTTCCGCACTCCGCGCTCCGAGCTCCGAGCTCCGCGTTCCGAGCTCCGCACTCCGCGCTCCGAGCTCCGCGCTTTCGCTGCAGCTTGACGCTGATTTTTTTTGATTGTACAGGTGCTGATCCAGGTATGAGGATTCCAAAAACAGTCACAGTTTGGAGGTTTTCACTATGCTCGATGTGAAATGTTTTCCCTTAGGCCCTCTGCAGACGAACTGTTTCCTGGCTTCAAAAGCCAAGCGGGCTCTGGTGGTCGATCCGGGAGGCGATCCGCAGGCAGTGCTCGAGCATCTCCGAGGACAGGAACTGCAGGTGGACTTTATCTTGAACACCCATTTCCACTTTGACCATATTCTGGGGAATAAGGCCCTGCAGGATGCCACCGGCGCTCCGATTCTGGCCGGTCAGGAGGATGATTTCCTGCTCCAGTCCGAGGTCGGTTCCGGCGGAGGGGTGTTTGGTTTTCCCAAAGTCGAGGCCTTCAGCTATGAAGCGATTGGACCCGGAGAAGGGGAGTTTCTCGGAGAGACCTGCCGTATCCTCTCCACGCCGGGACATACCCCGGGCAGCCTCTCCTTTTATTTTCCGGAATCAGCCATGCTTTTTTCCGGGGATGTCCTGTTTCAGGGCTCCATCGGCAGGACGGATTTCCCAAGGGGGGACACCAAGACCCTGCTCACAGCCATTCAAGAAAAGATTTTCACCCTGCCTCCGGAAACCCGGGTATTTTCGGGACACGGGCCGGAAACCAGGGTTGGCGACGAGAAAAAGTCCAATCCCTTTTTTCAGGAGGGCTTTTTGTAATCGTCTGAACCCGGGTGCCGGCCCTATGGGTTTGGACTTGTCGGTTAATCGCTGTCATGGAAAACAAGAATATGTGTTGCTCCCAACGGCAATCGGTTTGAAATTCGAAATTTGAAATTAGATGAGGCTTTATAGAACGTCCTGCTTCTCTGCAATTCTTTTCTTGCCAATTTCCAATTTCTAATTTCCAATTTCTTTCACAAGGACTGCAACAATTTTGGATTCACACATTTGGGTCGCGGGCGTAGCCAGCTTCGAGTTTAGAAAATTCCCGGGTGTTCCCGGAATTCCTGTTCAACGCCTTCAGGATCAGCCACATTATAGCGGACTATGTTTTTGAGATGAAACAGGCTGTCCGGATCGATGCCAGTAAATTTCACAGCCAGGCCCTCTTGGCCTGATCTGATCACCGTCCCGGACACCCGGATCTGTAAGTCGCTGCTGTCCCCGCTGAGCTTGATGGTCAGCCGGCAGGGGGTGTCGGCTTCATAAGCGCTTTGAACCGGCAGGAGGCAGCCCCCGACGCTTAGGTTCAGGATTGTGTCCGAAGTCATGAGCTCATCCATGATTTCAAGATCCGCCCGGATATTGAAGGAAATCCTGGAAAAGGTCCTGTTGTCTTTTTTCATGCTCGTCCCTTGAGGAGGGAATCCTCCACCATCTGCTTGTCCTGCGGGGCGGCAAAATAAAAACCCTGCCCGAGGCCGCAATTCATTGTCTTCAGCTTCTTCAGCTGCTCATTGGTTTCAATGCCTTCCGCCATCACCTGGAGCTTCAGTTTGTCGCAGAGTTCAAGCATGGAGGACACGATGCTGAAATTGGTCATGTTTGTGGGGATATCTTGAATCAAGAGCTTGTCGATCTTGACGAGGTCGATGGAGAATTGTTTTAAATATTTCAGGGAGGAATATCCGGTACCGAAATCGTCAATGCAGATGGAAATGCCGAGTTCCTTGAGCCGGCGTATGGTTTCGATGGCCTGTTCGTTGTTGTCCAGAAAAATACTTTCCGTAATCTCCAGCCGGACGTTTTTCAAAGGCAGGTGGGTCTTTTCCGCCATCGATTTGATGTCCTTGACGATATCCCGGTGGTAAATTTGTTTGACCGAAAGATTGATGCTCAGGCAGAGGTCCTTGACCCAGGGATAGGCCTGTATCCAGCGTACATAATCCTGGAAGGCCAGTTCAAAGATTTTTTGGCCCAGGGGAATGATCAGTCCGATTTCTTCGGCAATGGGTATAAAGCTGTTGGGAGGTATGATTCCCAGATCCGGATGATTCCAGCGCACGAGGGTTTCAAAGCCGAAGAGCCGGTTGGTCTGCAGATCCATCAAGGGCTGGTACTGGACGAAGAACTCATTTTCCTGGATGCCTTTCAGCAGCTGGTTCTCCAGGAAAAGCTTCTTTTCGATCTCTTTGTCCGCAATATCGTGGAAATAGACGATCTTGTTCCGGCCCTGCTTCTTGGCTTCATACATGCTCATATCAGCCAGTCGAATCACGTCCGATGCATCGATCGGCTGGGCCTGGCTCATCAGGATGCCCATGCTGATGCTCATGAAGATTTCATGGCCCTGGATCGACATCGCTGTCTGGAATTCTTCCAAAATCCTCCGGGACACCCTTTCGCAATCAAGTTCACTCTGAATATCTTGCAGCAGGATCACGAATTCATCGCCGCCGAATCTGGCCACGGTGTCCATTTCCCGAACACAGTCCTTGATCTTTTCGCCAACCCGGATGAGCAACTGGTCGCCGACATGATGCCCCAGGGTGTCGTTGATGCTTTTGAAGCGGTCCAAATCGATAAAAATAACCGCGTACTTGGAACCCGGATGGCGGTTACGCTTTCGTATGGCCTGCTTGAGTCTGTCCTGGAGGAGTATTCTGTTGGGCAGGCCGGTGAGCGGATCGTGAAAGGCTTGAAAATGAAGTTTCTTTTCAACTTCTTTCAGGGCGGTGATATCCGTGAGAGAGATGATATGCAGATTGTCAATCCCGAGTGGTGAAGTCTGCAAAAAAACGGTTCTTTTTTCATGCAGCCTGTTTTCAAAAATATATTCAATGGGTTTGGCCGGGTCCTGATGCTGGGTCTCCTGCAGCAGCTTTGCAAAATTCAAGCGCTTTTTGATGATGAAATCGGAAAAATGTTTGCTTTGCAGCTCTTCTCTGGTGCATTTGGAAAAAGCGACAAAGCGGCTGTTGGAAAAGGTGATTTTTCCTGAGATATCAACGATAATGGTAGGGTTTCCGGTGTTTTCAAAGACGTTTCTGTAGATGATTTCTGATTTTGAAATCTGCTGATTTTTTGCAGTGAGCTCTTCGTTTTTCAGATCGATCAGCTGGTATAGCTCAAAATTTTCCAGGGCGTAGCAGGTTGATTTGATGATAATCGTTGTTAAGGTGTCGGCGATTCCGTCTTCCAGAACCCTGTTTTTGAGAAAACAGATGAACAAGCCATAGGTCTTGGAGGTTGTTGTCAGGGCATGCAGGAGAAGGGCGTGTTCGCCGTCCTTGCTTTGTGCGCTCAGGGTCCGCTTTTCCCCAAAGGCCTGGGCCACCAGTCCCTGTTCAATCAAGGCCTCAAGGGTTTCATCGAGATACTGTTTTTGATCGGGTTGATCGCAGTGTTCGAGTTCGATGTCGAAGCTTGCTTCGTCAACCGCGTAAAAGGCGTAAAACGCAATGGGCAGAATCTGTTTGAGTCCCTGCACGGAGCGTTCAAATATGTCTTTCCTGTTCTTGAATTTGGTGAGCGAGGTTTGATAATCACCAAGGGAGGCGCACAGTTCCAGGGCCTTCCTGGAGTCATGGGCCGCGTCTTCCTGCTGATAGCGGGGGCGGAGACTGCTTTGCTTATTCAAGGGTTCCATAGATAATGGCAAAGGTTTCTTCGAGGCGGTCCTCGATTTCATTGATCACCGGTTGCAGGATTTCCTTGTCCAGGCCGAGTTCCTGGCAGACCTTCGGCTCGATCACCGGGACAAGGGTTTCGCCGCTGTTGCCGATTTCAAGGGCGTTGACCAGGATGTCGGCCAGGTTGACAATGGCGGCTTCCCGGAAAGAGCGGCCGTATTCCGGGAAATGGTGATGCTTGAGCATGCTGACCAGACTTTCCGGCAGATTCCAGTGAACGGCCAGGCGCGCTCCGATCTCGGAGTGATCCACACCGAATTTTTCCGTTTCGGCTGCAAAGAGAAAGCGTTCTTCCTTTTTGACATACTGGAGAAGGGACAGATATTCTCTGGAGAGGTTCTGAACGAGAATCAAGCGGCCGATATCATGGAGCAGCCCGGCCACGAAAAAGCGTTCAGCATCCATTCGTTCCGGGAAATAGCCGGACAGGAGTCTGGCTGCGGTTCCGCAGGCGATGCTGTGCTCCCAGAAGGAGACCATATTCAAAAGCCGGGAAGGGATATGTTTGAAGAGTGATACCGCGGAAACGCCGCTGACAATGGTCATCAGCTGATTGGTGCCGATCAGGGCCAGAGCCCAGGTCAGGGTGTCGACTTTTTGTCTGAGACTGTAGAAACTGCTGTTCACCAGCTGCAGCACCTTGGCCGACAGGGTGATGTCCTTGCTCACAATGTTCGCGATATCATCCAGGGACGCCTCGGGATTGTTGATGGCGGCAATGGTTTTATAGTAGATGTCCGGTATGGAACCCAGTCGCAGGGTTTTATTGATGAGAAAGTCGATATTGACTTTTTTGACTTTTGTTTTGTCCAACGGGCTGGGCGGCCTGTCCGTCTCGGTCTCAAGGTTCTCCTGCGGGCTGTCCTCAGGATTTTGCATGAGGCGCTGCCCTTTTTTCAGGCAGCTGATTCGAAAGAGTTCGGCGCTAAATGGGTCGTTCAGGTCGTTGTACTGGAATCTGTGCCGGGTGACGGCTTCGGCTTGGAGGCGGATTGTTTCCGGGAGGAGAGGCTCGTCTTCCACAGCCTGATCCTGATCGGCGGAATCTTGGATCCGGAGTTCCGGAATACCCCAGATTTTAAAAATCCGGATCATTTTTTGGGTCAAAATCTGTCCTGAGGAGGCCAGAAGATGTCCGCTTCCATCTTTGACGTCCCGGCTGAGGCTCAGGCCGGGGGTCGCTTCTTTGATGCCGATTGTAGCCATGGCCCTTATATCGGTTTCCGAGTTTTGGACTTCAAGATTTCATAGCCTTCATTGATAAGGGCCATGGCTTCCTTGTCCCCGCCTTTGTCCGGATGAAACTTCTTGGCCATACAGCGCCGCTTCCAGCGTAAATCAGCCGCTTCATCAATCACGGAATCCAGATTGTACAGATTCTTGAAAGCAGCCGCTTTTTGGGAATGCTCCAGCTTCTGGATTTCTTCGAAGACAGTGGGGGCCAGGTTTTCTATGTACAGGGAAAATCGTTTCTTGCTGATTTTTTCCCGCAGGGACATATTGGTGACATAGCGGACGATGAATTCCAGGATGCTTCGTTTGTCAAATTGGCTGAAACGCCCCAGAGCTTCAAACTGTTCCATAATATCGGTGTCTTGGATCCAGAGGATGCAGCAGTTTTTGCTGGCGGCACTCCAGGTCACTTTGAAACTGTAGTTGTCAATAACAATTTCGGTCAGGGTTTCATAATAGGAGCCGTCCATTCGACATCAGTACTTTAGTTTTTTCAATCTGTTGATGAATTGAGGCTCTTCCGGTTTTTGCGTACTTTCAGTTTCACACAAGCTTTGCCCTGTCATTTATCTGAAAGGGAGCCTTTTGGCTCCCTTTCAGATAAATGACATCAAAAGAAAAGAACCGCTCGACTTTTTCTTGACCTGTTGGCTGATCTTTAGCAGGGAAGCACCGCCAAGGTCAAATGTATCTTCGATCATTCGGGAGAAATCGGCTGCTCCGTCGCCGCTGTTTCCCAACCGGGCGTTGTTCACCACCAAATTGGCCAAAGAGCAGATTTGAACCAGTTCGGGATGCTTCAGTCCGCTCCTTTCGCGGGGCTCATGATGATGGCCGATGACTTCGATGATTTCTTCAGGCAAGTGCCATTTTTGACCCAGCCAGGCTCCGGCCTGAGCATGATTCAGGCCCAGCAACCGGGTTTCAGCCTCATAGAGCGGGATTTCTTCCCGCATGGCGGCATTGACGGCTTGGACGAACCGGGTATGGAAGTACTGTTCAAAGATAATTTTGCCGATGTCGTGCAGCAGGCCGCTCAACTGCAGGGTGTTTTTGTCGTAGTCGCTCTCCTCAAATTCCGGAATTTGATTTTGGAGCACTTCGGCAGCAATTCCGGCGTAGATGCAGTGCCTCCAGAAAGCTGCCCGATCAAAGGACTTTTCTGACTGGGCCTGGGGAGGAAATGTGGAAAATACGGCTACGGACATGGCAATATTACTGATAGTCTGGAAGCCGAGTCGGACAATAGCCGATTGCAGGGAAGTGATTTTTTGAACGCCCGAGTAGAGGGTGGAGTTGGCGACCTTCATAATTCTGGCCATAATCGCCGGGTCGTCCTCGATGATTTTCGCGATGCGCTTGGCGGAGACATCGGGGTCCTCCAGGGCCCTGCCGAGATGTTCAACCACTTGCGGCAGCGTGGGGAGATTCTCAATGGCCTCCAGTCTGGATTTGACAGCGGGCGGTATGTCCATCAGGTTTGCTCATGCTTCTGGTTTTCTCCAGTCGGGCGCCCTTCGACCTTCTCGATTGCCCGGCGCAGGGCCTCCTGGATGTGGCGTTCCGTGACCGTCTCCTTTAAAACAATGGCGGTTTCCTGAGTGTATCTGGGAGGTAAGGCGTTTAAGGCTAGAGCATATATATCTTGAATGTCAAGGATATCCGGTTCAAAATCCGGATATTCGTCCAAAATAAGGGTGAGGTGCTCCAAGACCCGGCGTTCATTGCGGTTTTTGATCTTCCCCAAATCCATACGTTCCAGCAGCGATCTGGTCTTCAACTCGTCTTTGATGTGCATGGTGTCCCCCTGGAGGTTTGGCCGGCGAAAGCTCTGGGTGCGTCCCGAGGCGAGGCCTGGTCGTAGTCTCTCATTCTTTTCCCGATTGTTCAATGACTTTTGGCATTCACCAGTTCAATGATTTTTGCGCTTACAGAGGTCAGAGGCATGATATGCTCCGCCGCCCCCAGCTTGATGGCCTCTTTGGGCATGCCGAACACAACGCTGCTCTGCTCATCCTGGGCCATGGTCCTGGCCTGATTATTGCGCATTTCCAGCAGACCGGAAGCCCCGTCCCGGCCCATTCCGGTCAGGATCACTCCCACGGCGTTGCGGCCGGCGGCCTGAGCCACCGATTTGAACAGGACTTCCACGCTGGGCCGATGCCCGCACACCAGAGGACCGGATTTGGTCTGGGCATAGAAGCGCGCCCCGCTCCGGCGCAGCATCAGATGGTAATTGCCCGGAGCGATCAGGGCGAGACCGGGCAGGACCGTATCATTGTTTCTGGCTTCCCGCACTTCCAGCGCACAAATCTGATTCAAACGTTCGGCCAGAGAGGCGGTGAATTGTTCCGGCATGTGCTGCACAATGACGATGCCCGGAGCATTTCCCGGCATGTGGGTCAGCACTTCCTGTATGGCCTGGGTCCCGCCGGTGGAGGCTCCGATGGCGATCACGGTGTCCGTCATTTTGGTCTGGGAGATTCTGATCGGCGCTTGGACGGGCTTTGTATGTTCAGCCTCAGTGCCGGTCTTTTTGACCCTGGCCTTGGCCGCCGCCCTGATCTTTTGGACGAGGGCCTCGGACATGTCGTTGACGGAGAGGGAGGAACCCGGTTTGCACATCACCTCCACGGCTCCGGCCTGAATGGCTTCCAGGGCCAGCTCCCCCCCCCTCGGGGTCAGGGAGGAAACAATAATCACCGGAAGCGGAAAGTGCTTCATGAGTTTTTTGAGGAAGGTCAGTCCGTCCATTCGGGGCATCTCCATGTCCAGAAGCACGACGTCCGGGCGGAGCTGGATGATTTTGTCCCGGCCCACGTAGGGATCAGGGGCGGTCCCGACAACCTGAATATCTTCAGCCCGAGCGAGTTCCCTGGATAGGACCTGGCGGACAATGGCTGAATCGTCAATAATGAGTACTTTAATCATGGTGTTTCAGACTTCGTACCGACATTACGGCTTTGGCCCCTAAGGGTTTAAAATAATGTACAATATTTGAAATGTTGTTAAAATTGGGCAAAAAAAGGCAAATAATATCGCGAAATGTCCAATAATTCCGTCACATTTACGCGTCCTGTAAAGAGCTTTGAAATTGCACCAGCATGGGCGATTCATCAACCCAAAACAACTCATGCCGCCCGTCCCGGCGGAAGTTGTTCCATTGTTCTTCTGAGACGCGCCCGGTCACGGGAATCGAGAGGTCAAAGACCTCTTCCGTTCCGAATTTCTCCGCCAGAAGCGAGCCGCAGGAGACATTCAGGACTTCCTTTAAGGCGTTTTCACCGGCATCCTCCGGGAGTTCCTCAGTCTCGGCTCCCAGGATATTTTCCGCCAATTCCGTGCACAGATCCTGCGGTGCGATCACTGTCAAGGCTCCTTGTTTGTCCTGACTCTGGAAGGTTATATCGGCCTGGAGGCAGGGGCCGGGATTTTCCGGTTCCAGCTCCGGCTCCTGTTCGACAAACATAAAGGCAAAGCCCTCAAAGACCGATGCAAAACTTCGTAATAAAAGCTCACTGTTGTCTTGGTTCATGGCGTACTCCCAATTCAGACTTCGTAGCAGTGCTATGGCATTAAACCGTAACAGCTTAAAATAATGAGATACATTTTACATGATTTCAAAATTGGACATTCAATGCAGAAGCTCTTTGACCACTTGGGTGAACTCTTCAGGAACAAAAGGCTTCTGCAGGTAAGCCCGGACCCCCATGCGCTTCAAGGCCTCGATGCGCTCCCGGCTTCTTTCCGTGGAAATAATGACCACCGGCGTGCTGGAGAGCAGATCCTGCTTTTGCATTTCTGCAACCAGTTCCACCCCGTTCATCTCCGGCATGTTGATATCGGCAAACACGATGTCGATCCAGTTCTCCCTGAGTTGCTCCAGGGCCTGCCTGCCGTTTTCCGCATAATAGAGTTCAGCAATGTCCAGGTCTGAAATGGTCAAGGTTTTGGCAACCATTTTCCTGATAATTATTGAATCATCGACGATCAAAACATTGTATCCCATATGGCTTCTCGTGGGTTATATAGAATTGAAGATTTAAGATTGAAGATATAATATTGCTGAACATAAGAAAATAAATAAGTTACAACGGCAATATCCACAATCATGTTCTTAAAGGTTATAGATTCAAAGCTCTTAACAGCACCTTAAAATTTGAAAGCATTTTTGGGCACCAGGTCTGAAATCGGGCGGATCAGGTCAAGATGGTCTCCAGCTCCCGCATTTTATCCAGAGTTGTGCTGGCGGCCGCCTCCAGATGCTTCTTGCGCAGCCCGAGGGTCGTGATTGTTTTCGAGGAGACGGTGAATTGCAAGCCATAAATTCCGGTGCCGATGCCTTCTGAGAGGGACAGCATGTCCGCCAGATGGATCAGATAAATGAGTTCCTGATATTCTAGGGCTTCTTCCGGTTGGTGATGCCATCTTACTCCGGCTACGATTTCAGGTCCAAGATGCCAGCGTTTTAGAATTATTGCCCCGGCCTCGGCGTGATCCATGCCGAGGATGTCCCGTTCGGCCTGATCGAATGATTTGTCCTGCGTTTCCAGGGTCCGGTTGAACTGAGTTCGTTCGGTTTTGAGGTAAGGGTCCAAAAGCAGCAGACCCAGGTCATGCAGCAGTCCGGTGGTGAAGATCATACCCGTGTGTTTCATAGTCAAGATGTTTGCAAGTTCTTGCGAGGCCACGGCCGTCCAGATGGAATGGCGGAGCAGATCGTTGGCCTGCAGACCGTAGCCCGGGAGGCTGCCCTGGAGCCTGGAGGAAACATTGAGGGACAGGATCAATTCAAAGACGCTTTTGGTCCCCAGGCGGGCCAGGGCGGTCTGCAGGGAATTGACTTGCCGGGCCGCTCCAAAGTGAACCGAATTGGCCATCCTTAGGATATTGGCCGTGAGGCCGGGGTCGAATTGAATGATGTCCTTGATAGTCTTGAAGTCTACATCAGGATCGTCCAGATAGCCCAGCAGGTTCTGGCACAGGGGCGGCATCTCCGGAAAACTGTCGATGTGCTGTTCGATGTGTTCACGATAACTCATAGTGCACCACTTTTCCGCTTGATTTTATTGAAAACCGGCCGGTTTTGATGTTCAGGCTCACGGTTCTGGATTTGTTGCCGCCCACATCCTGGTTTTGCATGAGCAGGCCGTTTTTCCAGAGAATTTTTCTGAGGACGGTGAAATTTCTCTCCCCGATCTTAAAGATGTTCTGGTTGTCGAGGACCTGAGAGCCTCCCGCGACATTGACCACGGCCCGGTTTTTTCGCATTCCGCAGGCATACATTTCAGTGAGCATGCTCTGCATTCCGGTATCGACAAACATAAAGGGCCGGTTCTTGGCCTTTTCCTTGTCCACTTTTGACAAAGGGAGCATGCAGTGCAAAAGACCCCCCAGATGCAAGGCCGGATCATATACCGCGACTCCGAGACAGGAACCCAGAGAATAGGTGATCAGGGTCTCGTCAGGGTTGTCTGAAATCCGCATGTCGGCAATATCAACAATGATCATGGTCATGGATCCCTGTGCTGTTGAGATTGAGAGGTTAAAAAGTTAAGAGGGTTCACGGTTTCCTGTAAACCGAAGGCCGCACCGACTTGAAAGAGCTCATAAGGCCGGACAGGCTTTCGGCGTGACCGACCATCAGGTAACCTCCGGGCTTGAGCAGGCGATACATTTCGTTCAAAAGTCGCTGTCTCACCTCGTTGTCAAAATAGATCATCACATTCCTGCAGAAAATCACATCCAGGGGGCCGCGCATGGGAAAGGGCGGCGTGGATAAATTGAGCCAGGAAAATCGAATCAGGTTTTTGATTTGATC
>JAABTT010000088.1 GCA_011389765.1 Desulfohalobiaceae bacterium S24
GGGTTGCTATCATAGTCAGATCTGGTGTTAACTGGCCTAAATAAAAGCATTTCTCAGAGTAATTGACATTTAATTTGGCCTGCCTGTAACCTGGTATGTGCTCAAGGGGGATTTATCGGTATCGGGAAAATGCATATGAAAGATTAACCAGCTTATTGAAAGAGCAAAATACAATCAAGGAGACCACATGCAGGCACACAATCAGGCCCAGGAGATCCTGCAGGCCGCCCAAAGACACGGCGCCTCCCTGGCCGGCATAGCCCCGACCGAGAAGGTACGTACCAGCCCGTCCCATTTGGCTTTTGAGCATATGGGCGAATTTACCGGGATAGGCAGCCCTCAAGACCCAAACTTCACAGCCGACCATCAAGAGATCAAAAACTGGCCTGCTGAGGCGAAATCCCTGGTTGTGGTCGCACTGGAGCATCCGCGTGAGAAGCCGGAGCTGGACTGGTGGGACGGAAAGCAAGGGACCCCCGGCAACAGACAGCTGATCCAGATCTGCAAAACGCTTCGCCGGTGGGTGGAAGACAATCTCGGTCTGCAGACCTATCCCATGCATTATTATGTGCAAAAAGGGGGAACCTTTCTCAAGGATGCCGCGGTCATGGCCGGGCTGGGCTGCATTGGAATAAACAACCAGCTGATAACCCCGGAATTCGGCCCCAGGGTAAGACTGCGCTCATTCATGATCCAGGCTGAATTACCCCCTTCACCGATCCTGGATTTCGACCCTTGTCAGGACTGTCCGGCCCCCTGCCGCCAGGTCTGTCCGATGCAGGCCATGCACACCCCGGTATGGACCGCCGCGCAACTTGGCACCGACCGCATTCCCGCCCGGGACGGCGCCTATAGCCGGAAACTGTGCAACACCCGTATGGAACAGGATATCCAGGAAAGTGAGGCAGCTCCTGAAGACCAGAACCAGGTCAAATACTGCCGCAAATGCGAACTCGCCTGCATCGCGGGACGCCGGCAATAGTTAGTGTTTGGACGGAAACTCACTCATCTCCTTCGTTTTACTTTATTGTGTATTTTTCTCAATCTTTGTTTTTGTCATTTGAAAATTTGAATTTCGTGCTTGTTTCGAATTTCGAGTTTCCTGCTTCGAATTTATCATCGTAAACCTGGAACCGTGAACCATATTCGACATGGGAGTTCACTCATGCCCACAATTCAAACCCACCCTTTTGGCTCTACAGGACACCTGAGCAGTCGGATCATTTTCGGCTCCTTTGCCGTCAAGGATGCGCATCCGGATCAAGCAGCAAAGGCGCTGGAGCTGCTTTACAGCTATGGAATCAATCACATCGACACCGCACCCGGTTACGGCGATGCCGAGCTCAGGGTCGGGGAATGGATGGAGCATCATCGCTCGGATTTTTTTCTGGCAACCAAAATTGATGTCAGCACCTATGACCAGGCCAAAACCCAGCTGGAGCGATCTTTGAATCGCCTTCGCGTCGATGCCGTGGATCTGCTTCAGCTGCACAATCTCACCGACGAAACCAAGCGGGAATTTGTCATGGCTGAAGGCGGCGCCCTTGATTATCTCATTGAAGCCAAAGCCAAAGGGCTGACCCGCTTCATCGGGATTACCGGGCACGGCTTTCAGGCTCCCCAGCGCCACCTGGAAACACTGCAACGGCAGGCGTTTGATTCCGTGCTGGCGCCGTGCAATTATCTCCTGATGCAGAACCAGGCCTATGCAGATGCCTTTGGCAGACTCCTTCAGCACTGTCGATTGAACGGCCTGCCCCTGCAGACCATCAAATCCGCGGCCCGACGGAAATATCCCGGCCGGCGCTGGTCCCATGCGACCTGGTATGAGCCCTTGAGTGATCCAAAGGCCATTGGACTGGCCGTGAAATGGGTCCTGGGCATTCCGGACCTCTTCGTGGTCAGCACCGGCGATATCTCCGTGCTGCCGCACATTCTGAGTGCCGCGGCCGAGTTCCGGGAATCGCCGGCAGATCAGGACATGAACCTGCTGGCTTCAGAACAGAGCATGGAACCTTTGTTTACTTAAAGTTCCAAATTCGAGAAGGACTCAAAACTGGAGGCATCCATGGCGCAATCAGCGCATCAGAGCATCGGCAGGCAATTGATGTGCATCAACAACGAGTGGATTCCGGCAGCAAGCGAAGCGTTTATATCCGTGGAAAATCCGGCCAGAAAAGGCACTGAGGCCGGGCAGGTGCCCCGGGGCGGCAAAACCGAAGTCGGCCGGGCCGTCATGCAAGCCGGGGCCGAGCGGATCATCCCGGTCTCCCTGGAGCTCGGCGGCAAGAACCCCCAGATCGTGTTTCCGGATGCCGACGACGAGAAGACGGTGCAGCAGGTGATCAACGCCATGCGCTTCGTGCGCCAGGGCCAGTCCTACGGCGGGTTCAAGCAGAGCGGCATCGGCAACGATTTTGCCCAAGGCCTGCGATCCAGCTGCTATGGGACGCCCTTATTTCATGGGCTGCCCATGCTTCAGCTAGACTGATCCAAGGCAACTTTTCCTGAAATAATGCCTTTCATTTCAGATCCGGCCCTGGGATACGAGCTCGGCAAAACGCTCAAAAGAACGGTTATAGGTCTTTTCCACATCATCCGGAAAGCAGCAGCCCGGAAGCTGACGGCTCTTGAGGTGGTAGGTCAGGCAGTCGCAGCAGACGCCCTTTCTTGGGCAGGGTTCGTAGGTGCAGTTGCATTTTTCCAGGTTGCCGTCTTTTTTGCATTCCATGTCTTGTCTCCTCAGTGTGATTCATCCATTCCATCGCTCTGTTCATGCTTTTTGCCGGCCAAACCATTCCGGACCGGCCAGAACCGCTGTGGTTTCCACCTGCCGATTTGGAAATGACCTTAACAGCGCGGTCTTTGGAATTGCCATCAGATCAGCTGGAGCAGCACCACCAGGACCACCCCGGCCATGAAGGCAAAGATGGTCGCGTGATTTTGCCCGGCGCAGGAATTGGGAATGAGTTCATCCACCGTAATATAAATCATCAATCCGGCCGTGGCCGCCACAAGAAACCCGACGACCTGGGGAGAAATGCTTTCAAAAACCGAACGCGCCAGAAAGTACCCCACCAGGATGGGAACGGCCGTGGAGCTGGAAAGCAGGAATGCGCTGATCCGGTTTTGTGAGGCATGAAAAAAGGACGCCGAGGTGCAGATCCCCTCGGGGATGTTGTGAATGGCAATGGCCAGAGCAATGATGATCGAGGCCTGGATATTGGCCACCCCGCCGCTGGCAATGGCCATGCCCTCGGGGAAATTGTGCAGAAAAATGCCGACGATCAGATAGACGGAGGAACGCTGCAGGTTGCAGCCCTGCTCCTGGCTGCAGAGACTGGGGTGCAGATGGGGCAGCAGACGGTCAAGTCCGTACATAAAAACCGCCCCGGCGATGAGCCCCGCAATACTGAGCGGGGTAGAGGCAAGACGCCTGCTCTCGGGAATCAACTCCATGAAGGAGATGGACAGCATCACTCCGCCGGCAAAGCAGAGCATACAGCAGACATAAGCATATGAAGGGCGGTGTGCAACCCCGATCCCGGAACCGATGATCGGACCCAGAAAGGCGATGAACACGATGAGTGTTATGGGTTCCATGTTTTTTCCTGTCTATTCAGAGCGGGTGCAGCTTGGAACTGTCAAAGCGGTCATCCAGAACCTTATCACAAGTGCATGACAAGCTTGATGAATTTTTACGCTCCTGTCAAATTGACGTCCGGGTCGGATTCGACGATTCCCCAATTTTTTGCTATCCCTTGTGTTTAGCCACATGAATATCCCCGGACTTTTTTTCTGAGTGCATCAAGCAGGAGGTACAGGCGTGAGTTTTGAGGAATGCAGCAAGATCTTAGAAAATGTTTCCCGGGTGATTGTGGGAAAAGAGTCTTCCATTGAGCTTATCCTGGTCGGGCTTTTGGCCGAAGGCCATGTGCTCATCGACGACGTTCCCGGACTGGGCAAGACCCTGCTGGCCAAATCACTGGCTCGAAGCATGGGCGGTCTTTTCAAACGGGTGCAGTTCACTCCGGATCTCCTTCCGGCGGACATCACCGGATTCAACGTCTACGACCAGAAGTCCGGCCGGTTTGTCTTCCACCCCGGTCCGATCATGAGCAACGTCCTGTTGGCCGACGAAATCAACCGCACCATCCCCCGGACCCAATCCAGCCTCCTGGAGAGCATGCAGGAACGGCAGGTGACCGTGGACGGCCGCACCTACCCTCTGGAAGCCCCTTTTTTCGTCTTGGCCACCCAGAATCCCATAGAACTGGAAGGTACCTTTCCTCTGCCCGAAGCCCAGCTCGACCGCTTCCTCCTCAAAATCAGGCTCGGCTATCCCAACAGGGAACAGGAAATCGCTATCCTGGAACGCTTCCAGGAGCACGATCCCCTCGAGGACCTGCAGCCGGTAAGCAGTCCGTCCGCGCTCATCAGGCTGCAGCAGGAGCGGCGAAAAATCCGACTTGCTCGCAGTGTGAAAGCCTACATCACCGACCTGACTGGAGCGACCCGGAATGATCCAGCCCTGCGCTTCGGGTCCAGCCCCCGGGGCGCCATTGCCCTCATGCGTGCCTGCCAGGCTTTTGCCTTTCTCCGGGGCAGAGACTATGTACTGCCGGACGACGTAAAACAGCTCCTTGAACCGGTCCTGGCCCACCGCCTCATCCTCACGGAAGAGGCCCAGCTGAGCGGAATCACCTGCAAACATGTGCTCCGGGATATTCTGTCCCGGGTGGCTCTCTAGAATTTTCGATTTTCGATTGTGAAGACAAAGAATACGAGAGCCTTTCAAAATACGTATGAGCATGATTAAATATTATTTTATTTCAAAAACTTATGTATCAAGCCTGCCAGAGGCATAGCTCGTATGAAACTTCAAATTCCTCTCATCAGGGTCGCTATCGGTATCGGAATCGGAATCGGTATCGAGAATTGATATGATGAGGATTAAGACTTCGATTCCGATAGCGATAGCGATTCCGATCCAGAACCGGGCCTCTTTCTCAAGTTTCTTTTTCGATCAAACTGGCTGGTCCGCCCAGCCAGCGGCCACGCTGAAACCTGACACCCGACACCTGAAACCTGCAAAACAGACATGCCCGGAACCCAGGACAGAGTCCCTTCAGTTTTCAGCATTTCCCTGATTCAGATCATGGCTGCGGTCTTTCTGTTCATCGCCCTGATTCAGCGTCATCTGGAACTCATCCTGCTCATGTCTCTGCTCTTGAGCCTGACCCTGGGCGCCCGACTCTGGGGGCGCTTCAGCCCGAAGGCTCTGAACTGCCGAGTCTCTGTGGACAAGGCCCGCGTCTTTCCCGGCGACCGACTCTGTTTGCATATGGACCTGGAAAACGTCAAGGCGCTCCCTGTACGCCTGAGCTTCCACCTATCCATGGATTCCGGACTGAGACCCATGGATACTGAGACAGGATCGTCTTTTGAATTGCGGCTCTTGTGGTACCAGCACGCCGGCCTCCGCCAGGACTTGGTGGCCAAGCGCAGAGGCATTTACCAGGCCGGGGCCAAAGGACTTCTCACGAGCGACCTGTTCGGCTTCTATCCCCACAAACCGGACCAGCAGCAGGCTGAGGCGGAAATAATCGTCTACCCCCGGCTCGCCTCTCTGAAACCCGCAATTCTCCCCCGGCGGGATTTTTTTGGAAAACCCGGTGGAAGGAGTCCGGTGGAAGATCCGGTCTATCTTTTGGGGACCAGGGATTACCAGCAGGGAAGGCCCTCCAGATTCATTCACTGGAAGGCCAGCGCCCGCCACGATCGCTTGATGGAAAAAGTTTTCGAACCGTCCCATGCCGAAAAAATCCTTTTGCTGGTGGATGCGGCCGGCTTCCAGGACCAGCACGCCGGCGATGCCTTTGAAGATGTTCTGCAAACAGCCGCTGCCCTGGCTGTGCATCTGGATCGAACAGGGGCAAATGTGGGACTGGTCATCAATGCCCGTCTGTACGGAGCTCACACCGGG
This sequence comes from Desulfohalobiaceae bacterium S24, assembly GCA_011389765.1. Lineage (GTDB taxonomy): Bacteria > Desulfobacterota > Desulfovibrionia > Desulfovibrionales > Desulfothermaceae > JAABTT01. Next base: position 5,987 of record JAABTT010000088.1, read on the forward strand.
ATTGTCCCCATCGGACGAAGCCCCCTGCGCCTGCAGTCGCTGCTTGAAGTCCTGGCCAGAGCGACCATGCAGGCAGAAGGCAATCTGATCCAGATCCTGCAGCGCTCCCGTCAGCTATCCCGGGGCCTCGCCTGTCTCTGTTTCATCCACACCCCGGACGCCCCTGCCAGAGCCCTGGATCTGCATCTCTTCAAACGGAACATCCCCGCCCTCTTTTTGAGCGGCTCAAAAACAATCGCCCCTGGCGACACCTCTCCGCCCCTTCACGCCCGGATCTGGGATTTGGATCGGATCCGCTTTCAGGAGAGGGAACAGTCATGAATACGAGTATGAATCCGATCCTCTTTTTCGCGTCGGCAGTTATGCTCCTGAGCTGGCTCTATATTCCGCCTCATTTTCTCAGCCTGTGTATGACCGAGCAAAGCTTTCCCCCTGCAGCAGGCCCGGGAATCTTCGGACTCGCCTTTGGCATCGCCGTCCTGAGCAGATCAGCGGGACTGCGGGTCATCTGGGCCCTTGCTCTGTATGCTGCCGGATTTGCCCTGGCCTGCCTCTGGCTCCTGCACATGTATTTCCACCCTCCGGTTCCCTTTTGGAATCCCGGCTGGCCCGCCGCTTTTTTCAGGATCTCTCATACCGCATTTGAGTGGGTTCTGATCGTCTTGATTGTCATCTGGACCACCATGTTTTGGGCCGGCGGCTGTGTCTTCGCCCGCAGCCCGGCGGCGTACAATGTTGTCAGATACAGATTTGACTTGGGGCTGGCCCTGTTCTGCGCTCTTTTCTTCATCAAATTCCTCGTAGCCATGAAGGGCGGGACACTTCCTGCTGAAAGCAGGTCTCTGTTCATGCTCTGTATTTTTTTTGTCTGCGCCCTGATCAGCTTCGGTCTGGCCGGAGAGCAGGGTCCGATTAACAAAGACTTTCTGAGCGCATACCGGGGAACCGCTGTCATTCTCAGCTTTGCCGCCCTGGTTGTGCTGGTGGGAGCGGGCCTGGTGCTTGCCCTGCTGCCTGTGCTCTTCAGCGCAGCCGACGCCGGGCTGGCCGGCATACAAAAAATCCTTGCCCCGCTCGTTCCGGTCCTGGTTGCGGCGCTTCGGTTCATCTTCAGTCCCAAAGACCGGGGAGGTGGACTGAATTCCAGTCCGCAAGACAACGAAAAAGCAACACAGGGGTTTGCCGAGTCTGAGTCGAGCTGGTGGGTGGAGGCTCTGCTCATGGTTTTGGGCGGATTGTTTGCCCTTCTGCTGGGCCTCCTCCTGCTGCTCGGTCTCAGCCTGGCAGCAAGATATCTTCTCAAATGGCTCCTGTCCAAAACCCCGGCCGCGGAAACCACAGGACCGGAGCTGCGCTTTTTCCTCACTTGGCTGGAACGGATCAGCCGTTTTCTGGACCGATCCTGGAACCGATTGCTCAATATCCGAAAAAAACGACACAGGGCCTCCTTCCTGTATCTGGCCCTTGCAGGCTGGGGACGCAGAAGCGGTCTGAAACGAGTGACAGGCGAGACACCCCATGAATACGGGACTCGACTGGCCGAATTTTTTCCAGGGGATAAAGACAATTTCCAGACTATCACCAGGGCCTTCATGCTCGAATGCTATGCCCAAAAAACCCTGTCCAGGACGCAGATGGAAGCGGCCTGGCAGGCCTGGCGGCGGATCTGCAGTCCCCGGCTCTGGTGGCCTCGCCTCAGGAACCGCCTCTTGCGGACAAAAGATGTTGCGAATGACAAAACGATGGTGTAAATTGCAGGTGGTGCAACCATTTAACCTGGATGTCACGGTGTTTCGAACTGTATAAGTAAGGAGGTTCAAGTATGGACACGATTTTGCGGATTGACGTGAGCGGGGATCAGCCCAAGACAAGCAAAGAGCCCCTCGGAAAGTATGCCGGACTCGGAGGCCGGGCCCTGACCTCGGCCCTGATCAATGCGGAAGTTCCGGCGGACTGCCACCCTTTGGGACCTGAAAACAAACTGGTTTTTGCGCCCGGTCTCTTGAGCGGAACCGCCGCCGTGAACTCCGGCCGTCTGTCCGTGGGCTGCAAAAGTCCGTTGACCGGGGGAATCAAGGAGTCCAATTCCGGTGGACAGGGTGCTCAAATCCTGGCCAGGCTCGGATATGCAGCCATTGTCCTGGAAGGAGAGCGTTCCGGAGACGATCTCTACCTGGTACGGATCTCCACTGAGGGGGTCAGGGTGGAGAAGGACAATTCCTTGAAAATGCTAACCAATTACCAACTTATGGAAAAATTCAAGGACGAGTACCAGAAAAACGGGTGCATGCTCTCCATCGGCACGGCCGGGGAAATGCGCATGGCCAATTCCACGGTGGCGGTCACCGATCCTGAAGGCCGTCCCACCCGGCACGCCGGGCGGGGTGGGGTGGGCGCTGTCATGGGCTCCAAGGGCATTAAGGCCGTCATCCTGGACGGGACCGGAACCAAGACGCTTCAGCCCAAGGACCCGGAGGCCTTCAAGGCCGCCAACAAGGCCTTTGGCGAAGGCCTGAAGAAACATGCCGTCACCGGCGAGGGGCTCCCGGCCTATGGCACCAACGTCCTGACCAACATCATCAACGAAGCCGGGGGCTATCCCACCTATAACTTCCAATCCGGCCGCTACAAAGACATCGAAAAAATCAGCGGGGAGACCCAGGCGGAATTGGAGACCAGCCGTGGGGGCAATCCGACCCATGGCTGCCATCGGGGCTGCGTGATGCGCTGTTCCGGGGATTTTCTGGACAAGGACGGCAATTTTGTCTCCAAGCAGCCGGAATACGAGACCGTCTGGGCCCACGGAGGCAACTGCGGGATCTGCGATCTGGATGCCATCGCCAAGCTCGACTTTCTGGATGACGATTACGGATTGGACACCATTGAGATGGGAGCGACCATCGGGGTGGCCATGGAAGCCGGACTTCTGGAGTTCGGGGACGCCGAGGGCGCCATCAAGCTGGTGCAGGAAGTGGGCCAGGGGACTCCGATGGGCCGCATCCTGGGCAGCGGAACCGCCGGCACGGCCAAAGCCTTTGGAGTGGAACGGGCCCCGGTGGTCAAGGGGCAGGCCCTTCCGGCCTACGACCCGAGAGCGGTGAAGGGGATCGGGGTGACCTACGCCACCTCGCCCATGGGCGGGGACCATACCGCAGGCTATGCCGTGACCGCGAACATCCTCAAAGTCGGAGGGGAAGTAGACCCGCTCAAGCCTGAGGGGCAGGTGGAGCTTTCCCGGAACCTGCAGATCGCCACTGCCGCCGTGGACTCCACCGGGATGTGTCTGTTCATCGCCTTTGCGGTCTTGGATCAGCCCGAGACCTTCCAGGCCCTGATCGATCTGCTCAACGCCTGTTACGGGCTGAGCCTTAGCGCGGACGACGTCACGGAACTGGGCAAGTCCATCTTGAAGAACGAGCGGGACTTCAACGAACGGGCCGGGTTCACCAAGGCCCACGACCGGCTGCCCCGCTACTTCATGCGGGAATCCCTGGAGCCCCACAAAGTGACCTTCGACGTCCCGGACCAGGAATTGGATCAGGTCTTCAACTGGTAGTTAGTGTTTGGACGGAAACTCACTCATCTCCTTCGTTGCTGCAAAATTTCGAAATCCTCATGTATTTAGAATACACTGCGGTTTCAAAATTTCTTGCGCCTCGGATCTGGGCAAGTTTATGTCCAAACACGGGTTTTCTTTCAGGCACTAGTTAGTGACCAGAGGCTCCAGCGAATCACAAAAACATATCCCAAGGCCCGCGCCCCCCAAGGATGCGGGCCTTGCGCAATGGATAGGCCTCATGAACAATCCAACCCTGGACTTGACGGTCCCGGAAGAACAGCTCTCCCTGTTCTTCCCGCCCCTGCGGCAAGGTGTCGGTATTGCCGCCCGCTCCGGACAAACGGTGCACGCCTTTCTGCACCAGGACCTGGGGCTGTCCCTGAAGATCATCCAATCCCGGGTGCAGACCGTGTTCCTAAATGGCCAGCCGGCGGATGAGCTGAACACAGCCCGCCTGGCCGCGGGTGACGTCCTGACCCTTTCCGCGGCCATGCCCGGCCTGTTGGGGGCCTGCATGCGGGTGGACAGCCCCTATGCAGCGATGCGGGACTCTCTTTCCCAAGACCGGGCCGAACAGCAATGGAACCAGGCCAAAGGCGAAACCATACGTTTCACCCTGAAACTGTTCAATTTCATGGCCGCCGAGGTCGGTCCTTACGTCTGCAAACAGGGAATGATCCTGGACAAGGACCGGGTTTTGGACCTGCTGGAGACGAGCACGGTTCAAGCCCTCCGGGCCGACGGAGCCCAATTGATTCTCGACGGCAGGCCCCTGAACCCAGTCCAAGAATCCCTTTCGGCCCTTCTTGACCAGGTGGATACGGTTTTTCTGCGGATTGTCTGCGAACAGTGAACAGCCTTGAACTGATCTGTTAGCAATTCGCTCTTATCCAGAATCAAGAATGAAAAACTTGAAATCGGACTGCTCGCCATTCGGCTGCAGGAAGCCCTATGCGACTGAATGAAACCGAACGAAGCGCCATTAAATCGGCTATGCAGAAACACTTCGATGCAACAGCCAGAGTGTATCTGTTTGGCTCCAGGACTGATGATCAGAAACGCGGAGGCGATATCGACCTGTTTATTGAAACCGAGCTGCAGGGCGAGGAGCTCCTGCTTGCCAAGCTTCGAACTATGAGTGAAATCCAGCGCCGGATCGGTGACCGAAAAATTGATATTGTCACGGCTCAGGCTGAGCAAACCGGAGATATCCCCCCGATTGTTCAAAACGCTCGGGAGAACAGCATACCCTTATGATCAAACAAGCGCCTCTGACCATTGAATCAGCCCTCAAAGAAAACGACAGTCATCTCAAGCGACTGACCAGATCTGAATCGTT
>JAABTT010000089.1 GCA_011389765.1 Desulfohalobiaceae bacterium S24
TTCGTTATGACCGAATGGCCGGCTACTTCAGATCCTCCTCCCTGGCAGCCGCCTCCCAGGGGTTTTCCGCCTTCACCCGGAATCAGGGACAGGCCAGGTTCATTGTGGGGGCTGATTTAGACCCTGGCGATGTCCAAGCCGTCCTGTCAGGCATGCAACCACAGGACCATCCATCACTTGCCGCCCTGCTCAATGCGGAGCTCGAGCTCTTTGAATCCTGGCCGGAGAGCGTTCAAAACGGGGTGCATCTTTTGGCCTGGATGGTGTCCAAGGAACATCTCCAGATACAAGTTGCCTTCAGAGTCCATGCCGAAACCGGAAGGCCGATGATTTTCGATGGGATCGACGATGGGTATGTGCACATGAAATGGGGCCTGTTCAGCGATCCTCTCGGCAATCAGATCTACATCAACGGCTCCCTCAACGAGTCCAGGACGGCTTTATGCCGAAATGCGGAAAACATCGATGTCCATTGCGCCTGGAAGGGAGAGGTCGAGGCAGAGCGGGTGGAGCAGGCGGTCCAGGAATTTGACGCCTTGTGGGAGGACCGAAACCCTTACTTCAAGGTGCTTTCTCTTCCCGCAGCCGTGCGCCAACGACTCCTCAGGATAGCAGAACGATCGACCAGGCCTGTCGAGATCGACGGTTCCAGTGAAGTGCCCCTGGAAAGTCCACCGCCAAGCAGCCTGGAAAGACTGACTTTTGCCATGCTTGCCGACGGTCCGTATTTGCCCGGTGGCCGGTATGTGGGCATGGAGACCGCACCGGTGCGTCCCTGGCCGCATCAGGAAATCGTGGCCAAACGTCTGCTGTCAACCTGGCCGTTTTCCTATTTGCTGTGCGATGAAGTCGGGCTGGGAAAAACCATTGAAGCCGGACTGGTCATCCGCTCTCTCAAGCTGTCCGGATTGGCAGGCCGCATTCTGATCGCGGCTCCGGCCAGCCTGACCAGACAATGGCAGCGTGAGCTGGCGGATAAGTTTCTGCTTTCTTTTGGATTGGCACTGGGAGGCTCCCCGGTCCGGCACGAGTACATTTACCCGGATACTGCACGAGCTGACAGCACGTCACTGTTCGCCACAGAGAATACGATCATTTCAACAGGCCTTCTGGTTCGTGAAGATCGCACCCCTGAACTCGATGCGGCCATGGATTTCGATCTGGTCCTCGTGGATGAAGCCCATTATGCCCGGAGAAAAAATGCCAATCAAGGATTCAGGTCGGAGCCCAAATTCGGCAAGCTGTTCAAGAGATTGGAGCAACGCCTCCGGCCAAAGACAAAATGCCTGCTTCTGGCAACCGCCACCCCCATGCAGCTGGATGCCGTCGAAGTCTTTGACCTCATCAAACTGACCAACAGAATCAGCAGCTTTCAGTTTGAACCCGGTCTATCCGCCTGGTTTTACGATATTCTGGGACGCATGAACCTGGATCAAGAACTCTCTGACAAAGAATGGCATTTTGTGCGATCTGTCCTGCTCGATATTCAGGGTCATGATCCCTTTTATCATGACTTCCTCCAGGAATCTGTGGTGGACAGCAAGATCAGGACCTCGGTCAGACGCTTTTTAAACGATGGAAGGGTCCCCAGAGGCACGGACAAGAAGCGGATGCAGCGCTTCTTTTTTGCCGGCTCTCCTTTGAACAGGGTTATGCTCCGCCACACCCGCCCTCTTCTGGAGATCTATCAGCAGACAGGCGAGCTCCAGGCCAATCTGCCTCAGCGAGAGATTCTTAAACTGCCAAAAATTGAATTCAGCGACTCTGAACAGCAGTGCTACGAGCAACTTGAGGCCTACTGCCGCGAACTGGCAGCCCAGATCAAGAACCAGGGGGACAGGGGAAACAAACAGTCCATTGGTTTTTACCTAAGTTTCCTGAGGCTGCGATTCGCCTCCAGTTTCACAGCGATTCGCCTGACCCTGCAGCGGCGTCTGAGCAAAGTGGAATACACTCTTGAGCACCATCTGATGCATGAACAGCCTGAGGCCCAGGATTTTGACCTTGAAGATCTGCTTGAGGCCGGAGATGACGACGAGGAAGTGGTCACCACGATACTTCGCAACAGAACCCCGCAGGACCTTGAATGGGAGCGGGATTACCTCCAGGAAATGCTCACGGCGTACGAAGACCTCCCGGCCATTCCCTCAAAAATGCAAAAACTGTTGGGATTTCTCGATCAGCTCACGAATAGTGCAACAGGACGCATTCAACAAGTCGTCATTTTCACCAGATTCTATGATACATTGCAGGATATTGTCCACCTTTTGATCAGACAGAAACCGACTATCCTTGTGGGCACCTATTCAGGACAAGCCTGCGAGTTTATGGACCCTCAAACCTGGAAGCGCCGGGGGGCTGACCGGGAAACCATCAAATACCGTTTTTTGAATGCGGCCATCGATGTCCTTGTGTGTACGGATGCTGCTGCTGAAGGCTTGAACCTGCAGACTGCCAACAGGCTCGTCAACTTTGACCTGCCCTGGAATCCAATGAAGGTGGAGCAAAGGATCGGACGGATTGACCGTATCGGACAGCAGCATGAACAGGTCTCTGTCTTCAATCTCTGTTACCTGGGATCTGCAGAGGAAATTGTCTATGGGCGGCTTTTGCAGCGACTTCGTCAGGCGGATAACGTGGTTGGAACACAGCAAGTATCGCTGCTCCCGGTTGAGCGACAGGATTTTGAAGATCTGAACAATAATACGATCACCGAAGCCCAATTGGAAAAAAGAGTCCGGAGTCGCTTAAAGGCTGCCAAAGCCCGCATATCAAGCCGGGAAATTCCACCGCAGGATCTCTATGAAATCTATACACGGCTCAACAAAAGCAGCCTTGCCCCTGCCTCGCCGGTGGACTTATCAGATATCTGGAGAGCCTTGTCAGATTCCACCTACTTGAGGGACAAGGGGTGTATTGTATCTGCCGATGCAAATCAGCAGGCCATTGAGTTGCACAACCTCCCGGGTATTGCCGACGGCTCGGTGCTGACGGCTTCACGAGAAGCCTTTGAATATGGAATCCCCGGCCACGAGCAGGATCTCTCTTTTGCCTCATACGGCAGCCTCGTGTTCGATACCCTGATCAGCCACTTTCAAGACTATGATCTTCCGAAATGTGTAAAGCGGGTGGTTGTGGATCTACCGCACGGGGGCATGGTGGTTGCTTATGCAGCCGTCCTCCAAGACCAGGACGGGCAATCCAGAGGACGATTGTTGACCTCTCCCAAGGACCTGAAAAATATTGTCCTTGACGAGACAGGCGTAGTTTCAGAAGAAGAGGCTCAGGAGGCTGAAAACAGCTTGTACGAAATCGGACTTCGTGATTTTCGGCCCTTAGCAATGGCGCTTCAACTGGAAATGCAAAACACCAGGGCCGGCCGATCACAATTGATCCTCGATTATCTCATCATTGAATCGATCCTCGAATTGCATCGCAGGATTGGAACCGGGAAAAACTTTTTCTGGGATGAAGTTCGGAATATTGAAGAGTCGCTCCATGAGAAAGAGGGACTGGATGTCGTCCTGCCGGCGGACAAGGTAGTTCATCTCAGTGGCATCCTCTTTCCCATCACCTTTCACAAGGCGGGCAACAAGGCTGTTCTTGACGCACCTGTCCAGCTCGTCCTGATTGCGCTCGACTCTGTTTGCCGGCTGGCTGACGCTTTCCATGTCAAAAGGGCTGAACTGGAGACGAGGCAAGTCTTGGAGAGAATGAAAAGGGAGTCTGAAAGACTTCTGCAACAACTGAAAATCGTGTAAGGCATATTCATACTCTAAATTGTAGGTGGAAGGAATGTAAAGGGTTGAGAAAAGGTTTTGCCAAATTTATAACTGGGGAAATACCACTTCACGCGGAGCCTGGACGGAACTGGCAGGTCAGATCGAACAGAGATGATTAAAGGCGGAGGTTGCTCGAATGATTTGATTTTGATATGAATGCAGACGGGCTATACTGCTGATTCGTAAATTTGATGGCCCTTGCTGAGCAGGTTGATCAGGACCTGCCGAATACGCTGACAGGGTCACCCATGACACGGCCCTGTGAAGCTTCCGGAATACGTCAAGCTTCAGGTCAAAAGCCCCTTCTCTCGAGCCATGGGCTGAAAGAGTCGTTCCTTGTAGTCCCTCATGAATTCCTGGGGTAGAGGGTACAAATCAAATCGAGTAATACTGGAGGTACATTATGAAGTCTAAAGGGTTATTTATTATCTCAGCTTTGATCATTATCCTGCTGAGCGTTCACGAACCGATATCTGCGCAGGATGACCTTGAAGCCATTGACCAGGTTCGCATGGATTTTAACGCCGCTTCCAGCGAGTCCGATGCTGAGGCTCTGGCTGAACTGCTGGATATTGACGCAGTCTGGATGCCCCCCGGACATGAGCCTGTTGTGGGACGGGAGGCCATCAAGGCATACTATGCCAAACGTTTTGCAGAGCAACGCTCAGACATCAGACTGCACCCGGGACCCATTCAACTGATGGAGGAGCGGGCTGAACTGCACTCATCCTTCTCAAGGATTGATGCTGCCGGTTCTGATCATTCCCCGCATATTTTTTCCGGCAATTACATGTGGATCCTGAAAAAACAAGAGGACAACACCTGGAAGGTGACCCGGGATATCTGGAATGAAGTACCGGAAAATGCCGAGTTGTCCAACGCTCTGGATCTGGTAGAAATTTTCTCCGGCCTTACAGCAGCTGAAAGGAAAATTCTGAAACCGGCAGCCGATTTGCGCCTGGCCAAAGCGGGAGAACAGATAACAGAGCAGGGGACTTCACCCGGGAAGATGTTCATTATTATGGACGGCAAGGCCGGTGTATGGCGCGAAGGAAATCTTGTGACAACTCTGTCGGGACAGTTCATAATCGGTGAGACTGAATTCCTCAATAAACTTCCAATGTTTGTGGATGTTATTATTCAGGATGAAACGGAACTCATTGTGTTGGACAATGAGGTTCTGACCGGTCTTATGGAAAAACATCCGAGAATCGGCTATGTGATAATGCATGAACTGGCTGTTATGGAAGCCCTGCGCCTTCGGGAAACAACCATCAGCAGCTTTTCAAGCGCTCAATAAGACGAAAACGGGGATACTTCTGAAAACGCGGTACCCGGTCCAGCACTGCTCCAAAGCTGGCTCCGCCCGCAACCCAAAGGTTCCAGGTTTACTCTGTTTTCTGAATTTCGTGATCCAGAGCCAGCAGATCGCCTGGCAGGGGCGAGTTTTCCGAGTGTCGTTTGACAAGAAGCGAACTCATTTCCAGGAGTTCCCGCATCACCTGGTTCATGGTTTCTGAAGGTACTCCGTAATACAGAAAATTAACCGGCATCAGGTCTGCAAGCAGGTGCAGGTGCACGGTTTTCGAACCGAAATGCAGGCATGCGCTGCGTCCCTGATGGATTCCGGTTTTGGGATCGAGGATTTCCGAAAGCTTGACACGCGGGATTTCCCCATTGGACAGGGGGCGCGGAGAACGTAGCTGTTCCAGGAGCCACTCGGTCAGCTGCGCGAACTCCACGGTCTTGGTGCTGCCACTGGCAAAAAACAGGTGCTGTTTTTCGGTTGCGAGTACCAGTTGTTCAATCCACTCTGGCTTGCAAATGGAAGCGCCGACAACTCCGAAAACGAGATCTATCTGCTTCAGGGATTTGCGGGACAGGGACTCCGGATCCGAAGCATAGGTCCAGTCCGGGTCGTTAACCGGCCGGACCAGGTCGACCCCATAAAGATTCGCGGAACCCACTCGCTGGGACAGAATCTCCATTGACTTGCGTCCCAGGGCTCCCTGGGCGCCCAGTACCAGGACGCTGCGCCCGGACAGGGCGAACCCCATGTGGTTCATGATGCTCTCCACCGCATTCAGGCAGCTGTAGACCACTTCACGGCTTTCACAATTTACCTTGAAATTGGAAATGGCAATGCTCGTGCTCGGGAAAGCCAGCTTCCCGAACTCGGTCCGCACCCCCTTCAGGGCGTCATACCCGTTGCGGGTATGCTCCACGCTGCCCGTCAGCACCGGATACAGCCATTGCTGAAAAGGACGGGCCAGATCTTCCTCCGACAGGAAGGATGCGGGAAAATGGAAAAAGTCAGCAGCGAAGGCAAGCGTGCGCTGTTCCAGACACAGACGATTAATGGCCGGAGCGATATAGCCCCCGTCTTCGATGATCACGAAGGTCTCGCCATTTTGGCGGCAGGTCATGGCAATATGCAGCATCAGATGGCCGGCCAGGGCGCGCATGGCTTCATAGAAGCGCATGGATGTTGCCCCCAGCGTACCGGCCAGGGGCTCAAGGTCTTTTATGACGGAATACTCCTCGCTCAGCAAAAATGAATATTGCAGTCCATCCGGTTCCAGGACCGGGGTCAGTCCGTGAAAGCGGAAAATATTTTCGGGCAGGGAGCACATGATCTCTTTGGCATATGGTTCCACCGCGCCGGCGTATTTCACCCAGAGCGTATCAATGCTTTGTGCGCCCATGTTCACCAGGGCCTGGATACAGCCCAGCACTTCGCTGGTCAGGTGGTGGATCAGCAGAACGCGTGTGTTCCGGAATACACTGGAATTGTCGGCAACGCAGCCCATGACCGCCGGCATTCGGACCAGGCATTCCGGCAGTCCAGATTTGATCCGGGGCGCGAGCAGAGCCAGATTCAGGCAGCGATTGCGCTGGGACAGATCCAGAAAACAGGAAAAACCGTCATCCTCCAGGCGGATGGTTTGTCCCTGCGCAAGCTGGGCGATCAGGCTGGAATCGCCCAGGAGGTAGAGGATGCGAATGACATGGGTGTTTAGAACGAGCATGCCCATGGTCGGAGCCTTTTTGATCAGCTCCGTGGGCCAGGAAAAGGTCAGCACTTCCAGGTCCGTCAGGCCGGCCTTGTTCAAGAACGAGACAAAGTCGCCAAAGTGCGCCTTCGCCGCGGTATAGGCGCTTTTCTGGGAAAGGCAGGCATCCATCACGCCCTGAGCGATGCTCGAGGCGGTTGAGGGGATATCCACCCGGGTATGGATCAAGTCGATGTAATCAATGACTCTGTGGGGGATGCGGGACAGGCGCAAACGGGGATCCTGGGCAGATTCAAGGGTGATTCGCAGGAAATGTCCCGCCGGCACATACTCCACAAGGTAAAAAAATCCCGTTTTGTCATGCGAGTCCACCCGGTGAAAGGGGAAGAGGACCCCCCGACTGTTCAGGTTTGTGGACGGGAACAGTTCAGCGTATATTTCGTCGTTCTGAATGGCGTTGAAGATATAGCGGATCTGATACCCGGCGGTTTCGTTGAAATAGGGCAGAGATTCCGCAACGGTGAGCCGGGCGAAAAAGGAGACATTGCGCACACCGGCCGCGTGGAGTTCGGGTTGCAGGTCCGGATCCACGCGCTGTTCTGCCATGACGTCGCAATGGCCGAAAACACTTTTTTCGATCAGCGACTTGATCAGGGATTCGGCCAGAATATTCAGGCCTCTCATCACCCGGATTTTGCTGATGTCCACGACGAGTTCGCCGCCCGGTTCCTCCTTCATCCGGCCCATGACGACCTGGCCGGAAGAGGACCTTTCAGCCCGGCGGTCATCAATGAGGTCGTTCAAGGCCTGATTAACGCTGATTTTTCTCATTCCGGAGTTTTTCCTTTCTGGCCCGCAATTCCAGGGAACGATGCTGCAGGGATTGAAAATACTCAGTTTCCGTTATCTCCCTGACCTGCCTGGCTTCCTGGTCGCGGTCAATTTCCAGGCGCAGCTCCTTGATGGCCTGCTCCATGCTCTCTTCCCTCTCCCTGACCTGCTCAACCGCGTCCGAAAAAACCTGGGCCAGCCGTCCGAATTCATCATTTCTATGGGACAGGTTCTTCAGGTTGATCCGATCCAGCCGGCCTTCTTTCAACTGTCTGGCGGCCGTAGTCAGGGTCCGCAGCGGACGGGCCAGGTGCTGGATCAGGGCGAAGGTCAACCCGATGCTCATGAGGATTACGGCAATGCCGATGCTGCCGCCGTAACGGAAACCATCCAGGGCTGCTGTTTCCAGGTACGCCGCCAGGACTTGATCTGACAGGACGCCGGCCAGGTCACTGCTGGTAGTCTGGCTGTTGACCAGGTTGAGGACAAAAACCAGCGCAATAATGACGCCCATCAACAGATACATGAGGATGATTCCCAGATGGATGTCGAATGTGGAAGATATCTTTTTGAAGAGCAGAAGTAGGGGCGGAAACAGCAGGAAGGCGCAGATCACATTGGCCACGATGATGGGATGAAAAAAGGCCCAAGTCAGCAACTGCAAAGAGTCCTGGGCCGTAAGCCGGTACACGAGCACTCCAAAGCCCATGCCCAGGATGTTGCCGGCTACGATCAGCACCAGCAGGGTGGCAAACTGGGACACGCTGTCCACGCGGCGCATCCCCCGCAGACGGGCAAGACCCGGCACCAGGCCGACAAGGCCGTTTCCCAGGGAAAACGGCCAGAATTCCAGGCCCAGCCCGTTAATCCAGTCTCCCAGAAAGTTGCCCGCGCATCCGATGAAAAAGCCATGCAGGGGGCCCATAAGAAACCCCCCGAGCATGGGAATCACCACCTGAGGACGAACCGTCACCGCGGCGTCGGAACCCGGCAGGGAGAGTCCGATGGTCAGGGAATTCATCAGTCCGTAGAGGACGGCCCCCAGAAGGGCGATCCCGATACGCACAAGCCGGCCTCGATTCATGAAAGGATGTTCTCCACGAGACGTACCATTTTTTTGGTGAACGGATGTTCAGGATAACGCTGCACAAAAAGCCCGTCACTGCCCAGGTTCATCATCTCGTCGTAATGCGCGAAGATGCCATCCACGGGATATCCATAGGCTTCTTCCACTTTCCGGCGCAGGGAGTTATCCGGCAGGATGCGCGGCGCCTTGTTGATACACACGCTGATCCTGGGCACCGAAAGTTGGGTCGCCACCTTCATGGTCACCGAGGTGCCTTGATAGTCCTGGCGGTCCGGCCGCAGCAGGACCAGAAGCCGGTCGGAAAGGGCCAGGGAGAGCAGGGTTTCCTCGCCCAGGCCGGGGTGGGTGTCCAAAAGCACCACATCCAGGGAGCAAGTCTCGGCAAAGGCTTCAAGTCCGTTGTTGAGTCGGTCCACGTCATACCCGTCATGAATGATCCTGGCGATGTCGCCCGGATGAATGCTGCTGGGCAGAAGTTTGAGTTGCCCCGGGACGGGCTGCTCAAGCCGGCTTGCCAGGTCGTGCACTGCCTCTTTAATGGTACAGCGGGACCAGAGGTAGTCGTTGAGGCAGTGTGTGAAGCTGGAGGAATCAAAGCCGAACAGGGCGTGAATGCCCGGGGACTGGATATCCATGTCCACAAGGCCGACCTTGAGTCCCTGTTCGGCCAGGGTCAGGCCGAGGTTGGCAGTGATGTTGGATTTGCCGGTCCCTCCCCGGTAGGAGTGTATGGAGAGGAATTGCGTTGAAGGGATGCCTCTTTCTTCGCTCATATTTCCAACACGATTTTCAAGGCCTGACCGCTCTGGGCCTCGGTAAAGGCCCGGGTGGCCTGTTGCAGCGGATAGCGGTTCGTGATCAGGCGAGCCAGAGGCATGTCCGGAAAGGCGCGCATCATGGCCAGGGCGTCGCTGAAACGCCCGCAGCGAGATCCCACTAGCGTCAGTTCATTGATTACCAGAGGCGCCAGATTGATCTCTCCCTGCAAGGCCACCGTGGACTTGAGCACAATAATCCCCCGGGGACGACACAGTTCCATGGCCTGGGAAATCCCCTTGCCGGAGCCCGTGGCCTCGACCACGAGATCGGCGCCAGGCGCTATCCCTTCCCCCCGCAGAGAGGTGCTGATCCCCCGCCAGCGGGCGATACTCAGTTTATCCTGATGATGGCCCACCAGGGCGACTTCCGAGGCAACCGTGGCCAGGGCCCAGGCACACAGAATGCCCAACCGTCCGTCGCCGAGAACAACCACCCGCTCTTTTCCGGTCAGGGAAAGCTGCTCCAGGATCTCACAGGCCGCTGCCAGGGGTTCGGTCAGGATGGCCTGCTCATCGGAAATGGCCGGATCAACGATGAACAGATTCTCCACGGGCAAAACGCAATACGCTGCCATGCATCCATCATGGTTGACAATGCCCAGGGTGGTTCGCCGGGGGCAATGCCGGCCCAGGCCCTGGGCGCACCAGTCGCATTTCCCGCAGGCCGCATTGATTTCTCCCACCACCCGTTTGCCGACCCAGGCCGGATCATCGCATTTTTCCACCACTCCCAGGAATTCGTGGCCCAGGACTCCTTTGTATCCCATATATCCCTTCATGATCTCCAGGTCGGTCTTGCAGATTCCGGCCAGCTGCACCCTGATCAAGGCCCAGCCCGGACTGATCCGCGGCATGGGCCAATCCCGGACGTACCGCAGTTCGCCGTCAAAAACGACCGCTTGCATGGTTTGCATGAATTTCCTCCCTCTTGCCCTGTTTAGGTATGAGATAAAAACCGCTCATGGTCCATCGGTAAAGTTGGGTCTTGGAATCAAGGATGATAACCCTACCAAAACAGCCAAAGCTGGCTCCGCCCGCAACCCAAAGGTTCCAGGTTCACAGTTCACAGTTCAAGGTTAAGAAAAAAAAACAGTTTTTTAAACGACCCAGAATGTATCTTCCGAATA
>JAABTT010000009.1 GCA_011389765.1 Desulfohalobiaceae bacterium S24
TGTTTACAGAAAGAGATGTCATAATTTTAAAGCGGGTTTTTCCCCTAGCCCAAATGTGTGAATCCAAAACAGTTGCAGTCCTTGTGAAAGAAATTGGAAATTAGAAATTGCCCGGCTTCGCTCAGAAGCTTCCGGCGCCGTCCTGTCGGACTAAGCCGTGACAAGTCGCCGCGGCCAGCGGGAAATTGGCAAGAAAAGAATGCAGAGAAACAGAGCGTTCTATAAAGCCTCATCTCATTTCAAATTTCGAATTTCGAATCGACTCGGAGCAACACAAACCAAAATTGGATCAGTATATTGACTTCTTCCTTCCGAACTCCGCGTTCCGCGCTCCGCGTTACATTGCCTCCAGCGCCTTTTTCAGACAATGACTGCTTTTCGCCGTCAGGTCCACCATTTCCTGGACGTGCTTGGCGGCTTCGAGTTTGCCTGCTTCGGCCAGTTCCTGGGCGAATTTGGCATATTCTTCCTGATGTTGATCATTATGTTCAATCCAGTGTTCCATTCTGATTTTGGCTTTTTCAAGAAACTCCATCTAAAACTCCTTCTGGTTCATGTCCTTATTTTTCAATCCCGGCTCTGGCCTGAACGCCCTGCTGATAATAATGTTTGACTGCCTGCATTTCCGTGACCAGGTCGGCCGCTTCAATAATCCTGGGGTCGGCATTACGCCCGGTCAAAATAAGTTCGACATCTTCCGGCTTGTCGGCGATGATTTTCAAAAGACTGTCCATCGGAAACAGCTTGTAGTAGGTGGCGATATTGATTTCATCCAGGATGACCATTTGATAGTCTCCGGATTTGATGATTTTCCCGACCTCTTCAAGCCCCTCCCGGGCTTTTCGGTAATCAGCTTCGCCGGGATCATTGAAGATGAAACAGTCGCGCCCGTATTGCTTGAGGGTGACCAGTCCGGACAGCCTGTCCATAATATCTAGCTCGCTGTAATGCATGCCCTTGACGAACTGGGCGATAAAGACGTGGAGCCCGGCGCCTGCGGCACGCAGGGCCTGGCCCAGCGCAGCCGTGGTTTTGCCTTTGCCGGTTCCGGTATAGACCTGAACATAGCCTTTGCCCAGGCTTGGTTTGTGTGCCATTGTCCGTCCTTTTCCTTCTTTGACATTCGAAATTCTCTTCCGGTATTTCCAATAACCCGAGCGCCCGTCCAGTCTGAAGTCAGACCGCGAGGAGATTGTTTTCCAGGCTGCTCAGAGTCAATGAATGCATGGGAAAGATGCTAATCCATTCAGGACCGTCATGCAAGAATGAAACTCGGGTGGGATTTTCATGGGAAAACGAGCAGCAAAGGCGGCGGCCGGTTTCCCTTAGGACAGGACCACCCAGCGGATAAGGCCGAGGCAGAGACAGGCGAAGAGGCCGGCCAGAAGATCGTCCAGCATGACTCCGTATCCCCCGGGAAGCCAGTTTTCAGATGCCCGGATCGGCCAGGGTTTGAGGATGTCGAAAAAACGGAACAGAAGAAAACCGGCCAGGAGTTCCCAGAAGTTCAGAACGGCAAAAGGCAGAAAGGTGATCAGCTGCCCAAGGAGTTCATCAACGACCACCAGGCCGGGATCGGTCAAGCCCATGAGCTTTTCGGAACGGCCGGCACAGAAGCCGCCCAGGAAGAAGACCAGAATCACCATTCCAAGTCTGGCGGGGAGGGGAAGCGGCAGGAAGCAGAAGGGGACGAGGCACACGGTGGCCAGGGAACCCCAGGTCCCGGGCACTTTGGGGAGATGGCCCACAGGGCCTAAGGTGCTGCAGAAATGGAAAAATCGGTCCAACATAGTGATCCCGTTTGCCTTTTTTCAAAATTTTCGGCACAGAGGAAAAATTCTGAAGTTTCATACGAGTTTGCGGATTTTGCTTTTCCTCGTATGAAACTTCATTTTTCTTTCTCCGTCACCCCGGCGTAGGAACGTCATCCCGGACCCCGATCCGGGACCGGGGTCCAGCTCTTACATTTTTAATCTGGATTCCGGCCTACGCCGGAATGACGGAGGTGGTCGACCAATAGTTTCTTCATTGATCAAACTGGCTGGTCCGTCCAGCCAGCGGCCGCGCTGACACCCGACACCTGACACCAACTGAATATCCAATTTTGAAGTCAAGCAAACTATATGCTGTTATTTTAAACTGTTAAACTGTATCATAACAACTGAGGTACGAAATCTGGAATTTGTCTTGGGCCTGTACTCTGAGCCGGGATCACTCTATGCCGATCCTGCTTATCATTCAGTCTTGGACGTTCGATGTTCGACGTTCCTCTCCTCAGATTCCCCGGCCGGCCGGATGGCCTGAAGCTCCAGAAGGGCGGACAGGGTCTCGGCAAGGGGCAGGCCGACCACATTGGTATAGGAACCTGATATTGAGCTGACCAGAAAGCACCCTGCACCCTGGATGGCGTAACTGCCGGCCTTGTCCATGGGCTCTCCGCTGTCAATGTAGGCCTTGAGGATTGAAGGATACTGCGCCGGCATCTGGACGTCCGTCGTGACGGCAAATGATGATTCAGCCTGAATGGAGTGATCCAGGAGGCAGCACGCAGTGATCACCTGATGGGTATTGCCGCAGAGGGCGGTGAGCATGCGCAGCGCTTCCTGTCGGTCTCTTGGTTTGCCCAGGATGCTGTTTCCAAGGACTACAATAGTATCAGCGGCCAGGATCACTGCATTGTGCTCCCGGGCGGCAATGTCCAGCGCCTTGTGCCGGGCCATGTCCAGGGCATAGGTCTGGGGGATCTCCCCGGAGGTTGGCGGGGGTTCCTGATACGAACTCGGTCGAACCTGAAAATGCAGCCCGAGTGCGGCCAGAAGGTTCTGCCGCCTGGGGGAGGCAGAAGCCAGGATCAGGTTTTTGCTGGTCCTCAAGGGGCCCTGTCCAAGCGAAAAGTTCATGTTATTCCGATGAAAGTCTGTGACCTTATCACCAGACTTCGTGCGATTGTTTTGGATTTTAGTCTTAACACTTTAAAATTAAGGAATATATATTTTTCAGATTTCGGATTATGCGCTTTTAATCAAGATGGGTTGGCAGAGAAAGAGGATTTGAATATCTCGAGTCCCTTTGCTAAACTGCCTTTGGGCCACATTTCAGAAAAGCCTTTTTCTGTGCAAAGCGAGATTGCGAGTGCCTTTAGACTTATCGGTTTAATTTCAGGTAACCAGCTCTTATTCTTTGCCTTAGCAATCGGAAATCACAATTTGAAAATCGAAAGTTCTCTATACCCATGATCGGAAAAAAAATCCAGTTTATTGTTTTATTGCTGCTGATTGGAGTTGCCGCCTTCAGTTCCTGGTACCTGTACCAGCAGAGCCAGAAATTGAAACAGGTCAACCGTCAGGAGTCCGGCTACCGGCAGGAGCTTGCTTCCGATGAGCAAAATGGGACGTCGGACACGGATCGAGCAGCAAATGCCGACGGTTCACAGATCCGCCCGGTTCAGGAAGAGGAATCCGGGGCAGAGGAGGATCTTCCCACTGAATCAAACGCAACGGATAAGGAGGCGGGCAGCCTGGCCTCCAAAATTCAGGATGTATTTTTGACCTCTTTTGTGGCCAAAGACGCGGCCGCCTATTTTATTGAGCACTATCATCCGGCCGGAAGTCGAAACAATTCAGGCAGTCAGGGCACATTGGACGTCAGTTTCAAAACCTTGAACGCCAGGTACGGCTTGGAGCTTGTGGGGGTCAAAAATACAGACATGTCCCTGGAACGGGCCAGGAAAAAGATATTGTCCTTTATCATGGATCCGAGGGTGCTCCAGCAAAGTTATGATTTGGCTGCTGATGACTTTATCCGTTCCCTGATCAAGAAAGCGGAAGCCTCAGAAAAATTTTTCCAGGACCAAAGCGGGGCGGAACAGGCAGCAACACTGAATACATCGCAGGTCTCCGAATTTTTGGAACTCAGCAGCGATTATTTTCTGGATGTGGCCGGTGTCTTGGAAGTGTTGACTGAAGATAAGAAAACTTCTTCTCTGGTAAAAGCCTCCTTCCAGGCGGACCGGGCAGCGGATGAGGCGCGGTATGTGTATAACAAGGCGGCCTATGCCTATGAAAATTTCAAGAAAAAATTACAGGAGAATTCAACCGGTCTCAACAATCAGCAAGAAAGACTGAGAAAGCTCAAGGCCCAAAAAGAATCCGCAGCCGCAGCATTTCGGGAGGCCATCCAGGAGCGGGAGCGAATTCGGCAAGAATTGACCGGCCTTATCGAGAATCGGACTGGAAAGGTCCAGCTCGACAGTCATGATATTTTATACATTGCCCAATGGGTTCAGCGCCGATTGCAGGAAGGGGACAACAGGCCGGCCCTTCAGGTTGCGGCCGGTTTATTGCGGGTCTTGTCCCAGGACCTGGACAAAGCAGCTGTTGATTATCCGGATATCTAGACGTCATTCTTCTTCAAACAGGTAGCTGTACTCCACAAAGATCTCATCGGTTCTGGCTGCGATATTTTCCGCGATTTGCTCAAGCTGATCCCCTCTGATGATGCCGACTTCGCTTTCCAGATAGGTGCTCAGGACGTCTTCGGCAAAAGAATAGGTCCAGACCAGGGAATAAATGGAGCAAAGACCGGGGCGTCCCTGAAATTCATCTTGAGTGGCAATGACCAGCTTGATCTTTTTTTCTTTGTATCCAGACAGTCGAAACATGCCGGATTTATTGAATCTTTCCCGGAGGTTGAAGACCAGTCTTCGTCCGAGGCTGTCCAGGTCCTCATAGACCACCATGACCGGTATTTTTCCTCCCTTTTTCAATTCTTGAGGCACGTTCTGCACATCCTTGAGCATTTCCATATCAATGGGCGGAGAGGTGGTGGCCTCTTCAGCTCGAAGCGGAGATATGGGCAGCATGAAGCCCACAAGCGTGCAGGCAAGGAACAGGCAAATAGTCAAGCGGGGCATGATTTTCCTCCTCAAGTCAGCAAGGAACCAATTCTCTTCAAATCGTCAGAAAACAATAATCAATACGGACGTTGTTTTTCCCATTGATACGCGCTTTTCACAATTTTTTCAATATCGTCGAATTGCGGCTTCCAGTTGAAGGTCCGACGCAGTTTTTCAGGGTCCGCAACCAATTGGGCCGGATCACCGGTACGGCGGGGGCTTGTGTGTGTCTGCAGGGGCAGGCCGCTGATTTTTTGAACCGCGGCAATGATTTCCCGAACCGAGTAGCCATGACCATATCCACAGTTGAAAATATCTGAATCAGAATCGGCTGCGAGGTGTTCCAGTGCCAGAACATGAGCCTTGGCCAGGTCGGTGACATGAATATAATCCCGGATTCCGGTACCGTCAGGGGTCGGATAATCCGTCCCGAAGATTTCCAGTTTTTCTTTCCGACCGAGAACGGTCCGGCAGGCCGCCTTGATCAAGTGGGTGGCCTCTGGAGTGCTTTGTCCGATTCTGCCCCGAGGGTCCGCTCCGGCCACATTGAAGTAGCGGAGGATCACGTGTCGAAAATACGGGTAGGCCTGGGTTGCGTCCCTTAAGATCCATTCACTCATGAGCTTGGAACGGCCGTAGGGATTGATGGGATTCAACGGAGCGTTTTCCGAAACCGGCAAGTGCTCGGGACTACCGTATACAGCTGCGGTGGACGAAAAAATGAAATGGCGGATCTGATGCTTCAGTGCGGCCTGGATCAGGCCTGTGGTCTTGATGGTGTTGTTGTGGTAATAGTGAAGAGGGTGGCTGATTGACTCCGGAACAACAATGCTGGCGGCGAAGTGAATGATGGCGGAAAACTGTTCTTCGGCGAGCAGGCTGTCCAGCTTTGCACTATCGCCCAGGTCTCCTGCAAGGAGTTTGGCCGGAGGGAGGACAGCCTCCGGATGGCCGGAGCTCAGATTGTCGTAGACCACCACCCTATACCCGGCTTCGTTCAAGGCCAGCACAGTATGCGAACCGATGTATCCGGCGCCTCCGGTGACCAGAATTTTAGGTGCAGGGGACATTGATTGTTTTCTCCTTGCAATCCACTGAAGACTATTTTATTTTTTTAAGACAACAAATCATCGTCTTACGAGTTCTGATCTTGAAATGTCAAGGAGGTTTTATGGACAAAACCGGTCAAAAAGCTGCTCAAGCTCGAAGCAAGCAACAAGAGGCCTTTCGGGAGAAGATGCAGCAGGCGAATCTGTCTGCTGAGGTGATAGCTTTGTTTTGTTCCTACCTTGATCAACTCGCCTCGTCTCAAGATGTTGGGTTTATTTCTGAGAATGAGATACAGGCCCTCCAGGACGAGGACATCAGCCATCTCCATGATATCCTCGAGGATGATGTCCAAGTCGGGGGATCCCTGATGGATCGTTCCGTGCTGGTCAAACTCAACGGCGGTTTGGGAACGAGCATGGGAATGCCCTTTGCCAAATCGCTTTTAAAGGTAAAATCCGACAAAGCCTTCCTTGATGTGATCGTCCAACAGGCCGGGTTGTGTGCCGGACGATTGAGTCCCTTGTCCCTGGTGCTCATGAACAGCTTCAACACCCAGCAGGACACTCGGTCTTATTTGGAAAAAATTGGCTGCGCTTCCGAGAGCAACATCTTGTTCTTTGAACAGAATCTTTATCCGAAGATTCTTCAGGATAGCATGATGCCGGCCAATTGTCCGGAATCTCCGGAATTGGAATGGAACCCGCCGGGACATGGCGATTTTTTCGCTGCCCTGCACACTTCGGGCATGCTGCGGAAACTCCTTGACCAGGGGAAACAGTACGCCTTCATTTCAAACGCGGATAATCTTGGAGCGGTTTTGGATCCGGGTCTTCTGGGCTATTTTGTCCGCCGGGGCTTTCCCTTCCTGATGGAAGTGGCCTGGAGGGGGACTTCGGATAAAAAGGGCGGGCATATTGCCAAAAGGGACAATGGGCAGTTAATCCTCAGAGAAGTGGCTCAGTGTCCGGAAGATGACCTGCCGGCTTTTCAAGACATTTCCACCCATTGTTATTTCAATACCAACAATATCTGGGTTGATCTTGCCGCGTTGCAAAAGAGGATCGATCAGGACGGCCTGCCCCGGCTGCCCCTGATTGTCAACCCAAAGACCCTGAACCCGCGGGATCCTCAAACGCCAAAGGTTTATCAGCTTGAGACGGCTATCGGGGCGGCTATTGGAATTTTTGAAAACAGCGGGGCCATTCTGGTGAACAGGGATCGTTTTCTGCCGGTGAAAAAGACGGATGACCTGCTCCTGGTCCGCTCCGACTGCTATGTTTTTGGTTCTGATTTTCAGCTCAAACCAAACCCCTCCGGAAATCAGGAAGCGATCACGGTTGACTTGGATGAGCAGTACTATAAGCTGGTGGATGACTTCGAGGCCCGGTTCCCCATGGGACCGCCTTCCTTGGCGGCCTGCCGGTCCTTGACCATCAGAGGGGACTTTCGGTTCGGCGCCGATGTGATCTGCAAGGGAGAGGTCCGGCTGGAAAACAGGAGCGGACACCAAGTCCAGATTCAGGACAATGAGGTCCTGACAGGACATGTGCTTTTTGAGGGATAAGTCCTTCTCGGGTCCAGTCTTCCGCGCAGTCCGAAATTAGAAAATTACAAATCAAACAAACAGAGGCATTATGGAAGCTGAAACAGATTTTGGATTTGAACTCGTCTGGGAAAAAGAGATCAAAGAACTTGGCGGCAGGGCCAAGTTTTACAGGTATCGCAAAAATGGAGCCGAACTGCTGTCCGTTGAAAACAATGATGAGAATAAAGTCTTTGGCATCAGTTTTCCTACGCCGCCGCCGGATTCGAGCGGCGTGGCCCATATTTTGGAGCATTCCGTGCTCTGCGGGTCCGAAAAATACCCGATCAAAGAGCCTTTTGTAGAGCTTCTCAAGGGATCGGTCCAGACCTTTTTGAATGCCATGACCTTCCCGGACAAGACCTGTTATCCGGTAGCCAGCCAGAATGTCCAGGATTTCTATAACCTTATGGACGTATATCTGGATGCTGTATTCCATCCCCTGATCCCGCCGGAAGTCCTGGCGCAGGAAGGCCATCATCTTGAATGGGACCAAGAGCGGTCCACTCTTTTGTATCAGGGCGTGGTCTATAATGAGATGAAGGGGGCCTATTCCTCTCCGGACAGTCTGCTCAGTGAGCTCTCCCAGCAGTCACTGTTTCCCGATACGGTCTATGGTCTGGATTCCGGAGGACATCCGGAAAAAATCCCTGATCTGAGCTATGCAGAGTTTCAGGAATTTCACAGGACCCATTATCACCCCAGCAATGCCAAGATATTTATATACGGCGACGACGAGCCCTGGAAAAGGCTTCAAGTGCTGCATGACTATCTCCAGGATTTTGAGAGACTCGAGGTGAATTCCATTCCGGGCCTGCAGCCGCGGTTTACCAAACCCAGGCGCATGGAGACCTTTTATCCGGCGGAGGATGAAAGTGGGAAAGGATGCCGCATGACGTTGAACTGGCTGCTTGATGTGACCGCGAACGGCGAGTTGAACATCCTCCTGCACATCCTGGAGACCCTCTTGATCGGCATGCCGGCTTCACCATTGCGAAAGGCCCTGATGGATTCAGGCCTGGGGGAAGATATCGCGGGAATCGGATTGGAAAGCGATCTGCGCCAGATGTATTTTTCCACCGGGATGAAGGGGGTGGCCCAGGAGAATCTGGGAGCGCTTGAAGACCTGATTTTCAAGACCCTGCATGAGCTGCACGATCAGGGATTTGATCCGGGCATGCTGGAAGCAGCCATCAATAGTGTGGAATTCGATCTCAAGGAAAAGAACACCGGGTCTATGCCCAGGGGCTTGCTGGACATGTTCAGGGCCTTGAGCACCTGGCTGTATGGAGGCGATCCCACCCTGCTTTTGCAGCATGAAGACCTGCTCGCCGGGATTAAAAACAGGCTGCAGAGCGGCGAACGGGTTTTTGAAAAGCTGGTGGCCGATTGCTTGCTTCAGAACCGGCATCGGTCCACGCTCATTCTGAAGCCGGACCCTGAAAAGGGACGGGAGTTGGAAAGACGGGAAGCGATGAAGCTCCAGCAGCAGGCTTTGGCTCTTAGCCATCGGGACAAAGAAAGGATCAATCAGGAGGCTCACAAATTGCGTGAGCTGCAGGAGGCCCCTGACAGCCCGGAAGCATTGGCCAGGATTCCCAGACTGAAAATTGGCGACCTGGAGCGGGAAGCCCCGATCATTCCTTTGGAGAGGATTGAACGCGAAAACGGCCTAATCCTCTTCCACGATCTTTTCAGCAACGACATTGTCTATCTGGATGTGGCCTTTGATTTCAGGAGCCTTCCCCAGAAATTTCTGGGGTATGTGCCCCTGTTTGGCCGCGCTCTGACGGAAATGGGCACGGAGAAAGAGGACTTTGTGTCCCTGGATCAACGCATTCAGTCCAGGACCGGGGGGATTCATCCGGAGACTTTTGTCTCGCCGGTTGACGGAAGTGAGGAGCAGGCCGCCTTCATTTTCTGGCGGGGCAAGGTCATGCTGGAGAAGATCCAGGAATTGACCGAAATCTTTCAAGACGTGTTTACTCAGGTCCGCCTGGATGATCCGGTCAGATTCAGACAGATAGTGCTTGAAGAAAAGGCCAGGATGGAGCAGAGGCTCATACCGGGCGGACATCAAGTGGTCAACACCAGGCTGCGGGCGAAGTTCAGCGAGGCTGACTGGGTGCATGAACATATGAACGGCATCAGTTACCTGCTCTTTCTGCGTTTTTTGCTTGAGAAGATTGATAAGAACTGGCCGGAGGTGCTGTCTGACTTGGAAGCCGTCAAGGACGGTCTCATCAACCGGCGCTCCTGCCTTGTCAATGTCACCACTGATGCGAAGAGTTTTCAGGAGGTTCTGCCCTGGATCGAGTCTTTGCTCGCCGGACTGCCGGACAAGAAGGAGGTCCAGGTCCAGAAATGGCTTATGGACTGCGAAGATGGTGTTGAGGGTCTGCAAATACCGTCCCGGGTCAATTTTGTGGGAAAAGGACTGGATCTTTTCGGGCAGGGATACGCCTTCCAGCCTTCCAGCCTGGTCGTTGCCAGGTATTTGCGAAGTACATGGCTTTGGGATAAATTACGGGTTCAGGGAGGGGCCTATGGCGCCTTCAGCATCATGGACCGCTTGTCCGGCGTGCTCAGCTTTGTCTCGTACCGCGATCCCCATATTCTGAAGACCTTGAAGGTTTTTGATGAAAGCGCTGCTTTTCTGGAGCAGCAAGCCCTTGATCCGGCCGAAATCGAAAAAGGGGTGATCGGGACCATCGGGGACATGGACAAGTACCTCTTTCCGGATGCCAAAGGCCTGCATTCCATGATCCGATATCTGGTTCAGGATACGGATGCCAAACGGCAGGCACGCCGGGAGCAGATTCTGAATACCAACAAGCGTGATTTTCAGGAATTCGGCTCCTGGATGTCCGCCTTAAAAGATTCAGGACAAGTGGTGGTTCTGGGGGATGAATCCCGACTCGAAACGGCGAGGGAGGACGGACTGGCCTTTGAGCATGTCTGGAAGGTGCTGTAGAGAGAGTGGAACGTCGAACGTCGAACGTTGAACGTTGAATGATGAATGAAAACAAGTCGACAAGTAAGGCAGAGAAAAGAGTTCATCATCCAAAATCGGAAATCGAAAATCGGAAATCGGAAATCGAAAATCGAAAATTCCATACAGGCCGTTTATGAATATAGAGTGCCCGAAGTGCGGTTTCAGCCGAGAGGTTGATGCTGATAAAATTCCTGATAAGGCCAAATTGGCGACATGTCCCAAATGCGGCCACAAGTTTCATTTTCGCAACCATGAAGAAGTTTTTGAACTCGATGAAGAGCGTGTCGAAGACGAAGCAGGGGAGCAGGATCAAACCGGGGCTGATCAGGAGGATATCTGGACGAAACTTGAATCTCTTGATCCCGAGACAGAGCAGCAGGAGCCCCCTTCTTTCAGCGGCGGACAATCGGAGGAGCGACGTACGGCAAGTCCGATCCCCTGGGAGGATCTGCAGACGCACGGACTGCTTCAGGGATTCTGGCTGACCTTAAGACTGGTGATGTTCGCTCCGGTCCAATTTTTCCGGGCCATGCCCCTGGAGACCGTTTATACGCAACCGCTCGTTTTTTATCTCATTGTGGCTGAAGTCCAGGTTTTGGCGCGTTTTTTCTGGGGTATGGCCGGGGTCATCCCCCAGGGGGAGACAAGCGGCGGCATGCTCGGCCTGGGATTGTTCGGCGGCGGTTCGGTCTTGATTTTATTTTTATACCCTGTTCTTATGACAGTGATGGTTTTCTTTGCCGCCGGCCTGAATCATATCTGTCTGCAGGCGGTTAAGTCAGGAGAGAGCGGATTTGCAGCGACGTTTAAAGTCGTGGCCTATGCCAACGGCCCGATGGTCCTGGCTGTTTTGCCCATGATCGGTCCCCTGGCCGGGATGATCTGGGCTGTTGTCTGCACCTTTCTGGGGTTCAAAATTGTGCACAGAACCACCGGCCTCAAGGTCCTCGCGGCCATGTTGCTGCCGGTTGTTCTGCTGCTTGTGATCAGTTCACTGTTTTTTGTGGTCAATGGTGTTTCCGGAGTATGGTGAGGGCCGTGTTCAGATGATGCATCAGGGATTGGGAAAAATGTGGAAGCGGGCGTTGGATGCCTGTGAAAAAATCGCAGCCTGGCTGAATCGGTATCAGACGCGGCGGAGACAGAAAAAACGGCTTTCAACTGGGAGCTTCAAGGCACTGTGTGCAGAGATCAATGATGTGGCTGTTCTGTCTTCCCGGCTCTGGACCGAGGATATATTGTTTCAAAAACGGGTGGGCAAAATTATTGAGGAGATCGAAAAACTGGACAGCATGCTGGAAAAGCGGGCTTTTGATCGTTTGCCCCTGAAAAAGAAGGATGAATTACGGCGCCAGCTCATCCATTCCAGGCAGGAACTCATGCACCGGGTGGAAACCGCCCCCTGTCCAACGGAGCGGATTCAGTGATAGGATTTTCGATTTTTATTCAGCAATGTTCAATCTTCAATCTTCATTATTCAATTGCCTATGAGTGATTTTTATCGAGGCCGACGTCTGCGGCGCTCAGTTGGCTTGCGAGAGCTTGTCCGGGAGACGGAACTGCGTCCTCAGGATCTGGTGCAGCCCTATTTCGTGGTGGAACATGATGATCCCGGGGCGCAGCTTCCCATTCCCTCCATGCCGGGGCAGTTTCAGCTTGGACTCCAGGCCTTGCAGGAGCGGGTCGCCAAGGCCAGGGACCATGGACTCAGGGCGGTGATTCTTTTTGGCATTCCGGACCACAAGGACGAAGTCGGGAGTCAGGCCTATGCAGCTGAAGGCATTATCCAACAGGCCGTGCGGAGACTGAAAAAGGCCTTTCCCGAATTGATCGTGATCACGGACCTGTGTCTCTGCGAATACACCTCCCATGGACATTGCGGGGTGATTCGCAATGAATATGTTCAAAATGATCCGACCTTGGAGCTTTTGGCCAGGACTGGAGTAGCCCAGGCCGAAGCCGGCGCGGACATGCTCGCTCCCTCGGATATGATGGACGGACGGGTCGGCGCCATTCGAGCCGCTCTGGACGAAAGCGGATATCCTGAACTTCCGATTCTCTCCTATGCCGTGAAATACGCCTCGGCTTTTTACGGACCGTTTCGAGATGCGGCCCAGAGTACTCCGGCCTTCGGCGACCGGAAGACCTACCAGATGGATTCTGCGAACCTTCGGGAAGGCTCCCGGGAAGCCCGGGCGGATATTGCCGAAGGGGCGGACATGCTCATGGTCAAACCGGCGCTTCCCTATCTGGATGTCTTGAGCCGTCTGCGCCAGGAATGCGACCTCCCGCTGGCCGCCTATCATGTCAGCGGGGAATATTCCCTGATCAAGGCCGCCGGGGAAAAGGGCTGGATTGATGAACAGCAGGTGGTCTTGGAGAGTTTGACCGGGATCAAACGGGCCGGTGCGGATATCATCCTGACCTATTTTACAGAGATGGTCTTGAAAGAATTGTAGAGGGGCACTATGGTTCATCCGCTTTTGAAAGTGGGAACCCTGCTTGGAAGGACTTATATCATAGCACCTTCTGACTGGATTCCGGCCTCCGCCGGAATGACGGACAAGAGAATGAGGCATCTGAAGAACTGAAAGTACGCAAAAACTGGATGATCTCTGACTTAAGTTCAAAACTATTATTTTAAGAGTAAAATCCAAAATTTTATATGCAACATGTCCCTGATCTGCGCTTGATCGCCTGGGAGGTGACCCGGGCCTGCAATCTGGCCTGCAAGCACTGCCGGGCCGAGGCCTGCGCCGAACCCTTTCCCGGCGAATTGAGTACCCGGGAGGGCCTGGATCTGATCGACACCTTTCCGGAAACCGGGAATCCGATCATCATCTTTACCGGGGGCGAGCCTCTCCTGCGCCGGGACGTTTTTGAACTGGTCGCCCATGCCAAAAGCAAGGGCTTGAAATGCGTCATGGCCCCGAACGGGACCCTGATCACCCCGGAAATCGTCCAGAAGATGAAGGACAGCGGTCTGGAGCGGATCTCCATTTCCCTGGACGGTCCGGATCAGGCGAGTCATGATCGCTTTCGAGGCGTTTCCGGCGCTTTTGACGCGGCCCTCAGAGGCATTGACGATTTGCGGGCCGGTGGAATGCCTTTTCAAATCAACACCACGGTCACCCGGGACAACCTGAAGAGCTTTCAAGATATTTTTTATCTGGCCCAGGATCTGGGGGCTGTGGCTTGGCATATATTTTTGCTGGTTCCCGCGGGGCGGGCTGATGAACTCCGGCAGGAGGTGATCAGTGCCCGGGAGTATGAACAGGTTTTGAACTGGTTTTATGATTTCCGCAAGACCACGGATATGCACTTGAAAGCCACCTGCGCGCCGCATTATTTTCGCATCCTCAGACAGCGGGCCAAAGAGGACGGCATTGCGGTCAATTTTGGAAATTTTGGCTTGGAAGGGATCAGCCGGGGCTGTCTCGGCGGGATCGGGTTTTGCTTTATCTCCCATTCCGGCCAGGTGCAGCCCTGCGGATATCTGGATCTGGACTGCGGGCAGGTCCGGGAGGAGCGTTTCCCGGAGATCTGGGCCAAGTCTTCAAAGTTTTTGGAACTCCGGGACAAATCCTGCTATCAGGGTAAATGCGGGTACTGCGAATATCACAAGGTCTGCGGCGGCTGCCGGGCCAGAGCTCAGACCATGAACGGCCATTATCTGGCTGAAGAACCGCTGTGCCTGTATGAACCACTGCAGAAGGAGGTCAGAAGTCAGAAGTCGGAGGTCGGTCGGACAGGGGAAAATGTCAGAAATCGGAGGCCGGAAGTCGGCCGGAAAAAGAGGTCAGAAGACTGAAGAGAGAGGAAAATGGGTATGTAATTTTCCTTTTTTGTTTCTTTTTTGAAAAAAGAAAGCGATAAATAAAAGGCGGCCGGTCTTTCCGGCCGCCTTTTATTTATAATAGATCTTGATGAGATTGGTGTGATCCGTCTGCTGGCCGGGCGTCGGTTGCCCCGAGGTCAGAACCAGGGATTCGCCGTGTGCAAAGAGATCGGATTTTTGAATAAAGGATTCGATCCGTTCCAGGTGATTCGGGGTGGATGGATCGGACAGCCCGGGCCGGACCCCCCAGTAAAAATTCAAGAGCCGAATGGTCAAGGGATCGGGCGTCAGGGCATAAATGGGATGGACCGGCCTGCGGCTGGAGAGAAAGGCCGCGGTGATACCGGTGGTGGAATGGCTGACCAGGGCGGAGCTATCGGTGTTCTCAGCCAGAAGGCAGGCGGAATAGGCCAGGTATTTCCCGGGATTCTTTTCTTTTTTCGGAGGATATGGACCACCGATCCGCTCCAGGTAATAGGCCTCGGCCTTTTCGGCGATTTTGCGGATGAACTCCACCGCTTCCAGGGGATATTTTCCCACGGCTGTTTCTTCGGAGAGCATGACGCAGTCCGCTCCGTCGTGAATGGCGTTGGCTACATCGGTGGTTTCCGCCCGGGTGGGCAGGGGGTTGTGCACCATGGACAGCAGCATCTGAGTGGCCACGATCACGGGTTTCTGGGCGTGCCGGCAAGCCCTGATGATTTTTTTCTGGGTCACCGGCAGCTCCTCCAGGGGACACTCCAGTCCCAGGTCCCCCCGGGCCACCATGATCCCGTCCGCCAATTGCAGGATAGCCTCCAGATGCTCCAAGGCGCCGGCCCGTTCCAATTTGGCAATGACCGGCACCCGGTCTGCAACATGGGTGGCAATCTCCGCCTTGATCTTTTCCAAATCCGACTGGTGCTGGACAAAAGAGAGGGCAAAGGCATTAAAGCCCAGATCCAGGGCCTCATGGAGGTAGCTGACGTCCTTTTCGGTCAGGGCGGGCAGGGGGACGGTCATCCCGGGGAAGGTTATGCCTTTATTGGAGGACAACAACCCCCCGTTTTCCGCCTGAAGGCTGAAAAGAGCGCCTGGGCGCAGAACCTCTTTGACCCGGAAGCGGAGCATGCCGTCGCTGAGGCTGACCAGGGTCTCAGAGGATAATTCCTGCAATATCTCCGGAAAATCTAGACTGATGAAAATCCCTTCACTTTGCTGATCCCTGACTTCGGGCAGGCCCAGGAAAATGGTCTGCCCCGGGAGAATCTCCACCGGAGAATCGGCCACTTCGCCGATGCGCAGCTTGGGGCCGCTCAGATCACCCATGATGGTCAAGGCCAGGTTCAGGTCCTGCTCGATTTGGCGAATCAGGGCAATGGCCGGCTTGAAGTCAAGCGGCGGGGCATGGGAAAAGTTCAGACGAAAGATGCGCACCCCGGATCGGACCATGCCCTTCATGATTTCATAGTCCATGGAGCTTGGACCGAGGGTGGCGATAATTTTGATGTGCAGTGAATCGAGATTGTGTGGCATCATGCTCCCTGCTTATTTATCCGGCGTTTTCCGGGCGGGGATGCATACCGGCTGCTTCGCAGATTTCCGGGACTTTCTCCTCCCATTCAATGGCCATGATATGGAAGCCCTTGACCCCCTGACATTCCTTGAGCCGCTGGATGGATTCGATAGCGATCTTGATCCCCTCCGCCTGCTGTTTGTCCTTCGGCGTATCGGACATACGCTTGACCAAGGCGTCCGGAATGTCCATCCCCGGGACCCGTTTGGCCATGAACTTGGCCATGCCGGCCGATTTGAAGGGAGTGATCCCGGCCATGATACAGGTCTTTTCATGCAGACCTCTTTCCCTGACATCATGCATCCATTGTTCAAATTTTTCAAGGTTGAAAATGCACTGGGTCTGGATATATTCGGCCCCGGCAGCCACCTTTTTGGCCAGTCTGGGAACCCTGATTTCATAAGGGTCGGCAAAAGGGTTGGCCGCCGCTCCCACGAACATCCGGGGTGGCCGCTTGATATCGTCGCCACCTAGAAATTTGCCTTCATCGCGCATCTGACGTGCGGTTTGAATCAGCTGCATGGAATCAAGATCGTGGACATTCTGCCCCTGGGCGCAGTCCCCGAAGCTCTGGTGGTCGCCGGAGAGGCAGAGGAGGTTGTGGATGTCAAAGGAGGCCGCTCCCAGAAGATCGCTCTGCATGGCAATCCGGTTACGGTCCCGGGTGACCATCTGCAGGATCGGCTCCAGTCCCATCTGCTTGATGTGGATGCAGGAGGCCAGGCTGCAGAGCCGGGTCATGGCCGTCTGATTGTCGGTGATATTGATGGCGTCGACATGATCTTTGATCATCTCGGCCTTTTTCGTTACGGCCTCCGGATCGCTTCCCCGGGGAGGACCGCATTCGGAGGTGACCGCGATATGTCCGGCTGCAAATACCTGTTCCAGCTTGCTCGGTGTCTTCAGATTCATGACTGCACATCCTCCCTCTCCACTTTTCTCGGCCCGCCGGCCCTGTCCGCGGACCAGTCCTTGACCGGGCTCAAGGTTTCATACTCCTCCAATCGGCCCAGGGAATCCAGGCGATCGACGATCAACTGCCAAGCGCAGGCCAGGTCCGGGTTGATTTCGCATTTGCCGTTGCTGGACCCGCCGCAGGGACCGTTCATGATCCGTTTGGCGCAGCGGGAGACCGGGCAGATTCCGCCGGTACGGGCCAGGATGCACTGTCCGCAGGCCTGGCAGCGTTCGGTCCACAGACCCCGGTGCTCGGTGGCTCCCAGAAAACAGGTGTTCACGCCGGGATAGATGGGCAGGCCCGGATAGTGTTCGGCCGTGAACTGAACCCCGACTCCGCAGGCCAGGGAGACCAGCGCGTCATACTGGTCGGAGACGCCCCGGATTTCTTCCACATATTCCGAATCGCACTGCCGCTCCAGGGTCAATTCCTCGATATTCTTTTCCCGGCCCTGATTCAAAAAATACATGCGCAGGGCCGAAGCCAGGATCTCGACTTCCTTTTTGCCTCCGGCCTCGCAGACCGTGACGCACTCATTGCAGCCCAGAATAAGAATTCTTTCATGATCCTTGATCTCCTCGACGATCTCTTCTATAGGCTTTTTATCAGCAACTATCATAAGCTTACCCCGTCCGGTTCATAATTTTCGATTTTCAATTCGGTCTAGCCCAATTTTTTCCTTAAATCCTTGTATGAAAATTCGATTTTTCTTACTCCGTCACCCCGGCGTAGGCCGGGGTCCAGCTCTTACATTTCAATCTGGATTCCGGCCTACGCCGGAATGACGGAGGTGGTGGACCAATAGTTTCTTTCTCTGATCAAACTGGCAGTCGTGGATTTCAAAATGAATAGCAAAACAGTTAATCATAATATTGTATTAAATATCAAATAATTATGTGTCAGATTTGCCAGAGGCAGGGCTGATACCTGAAACCTTGCGTTAGGCCGCCTTCTTGTGTCTTGGCTGCTTGATCGGGCTGGGCCCCAACTCCATGATGGTCTCGTAAATCTCCTGGGCGTACTGGGCGAATCTCGGCCCTTCGCCGGATGAGAGGTTGAACATCTTGACCCTGTTTCCTCCCACTCCAATGGTATCCAGGATTTTTTGGGCCTGCTCCACCCGTTTCCTGGCCCGCAGGTTTCCGGTCAGGAAGTGGCAGTCCCCCTCCAGGCAGCCCACCACGGCCACACCGTCGGCTCCTTTTTCAAAGGCCCGCAGCACGTGGATGATGTCCACCTTGCCGGTACAGGGAACCCGAATGATCTTCAAGCTCGGAGGATAGGTCAAACGCATCGAACCTGCCAGGTCCGCGGCATTGTATCCTCAGTAGCTGCAGCAGAAGGCGACAATGATCGGGTTGAATGCCTGGGTCATACGGCTTCCTCCAGTAAGGCGTCAATTTTGCACATAAGTTGTTCGTCCTCGTACCAGTTCAATTTGATGGCCTTGGCCGGGCATTCCGAAGCACAAATTCCGCAGCCGTGGCACATGGCTTCGTCGATCTCGCTGACGCCCTGATCGTTGATCCTGGGAATGCCGTGCGGGCAGGAGCGGACGCAGATCAGACAGGCGGCGCATTTGTCCGAATCCACGCTGGCCGTCACCGCGGACAGGGTCAGGTAGGGCTGGGAGAGCAGGGAAATGGCCCTGGAGGCCGCGGCCTTGGCCTGGGCCACTGCTTCGCCGATCAGCTTGGGACTGTGGGCCGTGCCGCAGACGTACATGCCTTCGGTGCTCATCTCCACCGGCCGCAATTTGACGTGGGCTTCCAAAAAATAGCCTTCTTCATTTCTGGGCGCCTTGAGGACCGAGGCCAGTTCTTCGGTGTCTTGGGCGCGCATGCCGGCGCTCAGGACCAGGAGATCACTGTCCGCCTGCAGCCGGCGTCCGAGCACGGGATCATCAAAGCTGACTTTTAGGGCTTCTGCAGTGGCCTCCACCCGGGGCGGATCCTCCGGGGTATATCGGAAAAAGAGAACCCCCTTTTGCCGGGCCAGGGTGTAATAGTCCTCGAGCAGGCCGTACATGCGGATGTCCCGGTAGAGGATGGACACCGTGGCCTCCGGGTTCTGCTCCTTGATGTGCAGGGCGTTCTTGACGGCGCTCTGGCAGCAGATCCGGGAGCAATTCGGGTTGTCTTCATTCCGGGAGCCGACACATTGGATCATGACCACGTTCTTCAGGTCCCGGGCCCCGCTCTGCTCCAGCCGGTCCGTGAGCTCCAGCTGGGTGCAGACCCGTTCGTCCCGGCCGTAGAGGTACTCCTCCGGCCGGTATTCCTGAGCCCCGGTGGCCAGAATAATGGCCCCGTGCTCGATCTTTCGTTCATACATCCCGGGTCCCACCAGGACTTCAGTGGTGAAGTTCCCTTTGAATCCGGAAAAATTCACCACCAGGGACTGGGTCAAGACCTGGATCTTGGGATGGTTTTCCACGCGTAGAATCAAATCCTTGAGACCGGCCTGGACATCGGTTCCGTCGATGGCGGCGTGCAAGCGGCGGGCCAGGCCCCCGAGTGCGGCCTCTTTTTCCAGGAGGACACACTCGAACCCCTGTTCGGCCAGACCCAGGGCGGCGGTCATGCCGGCCAGCCCGCCGCCGACCACCACACTCCGCTTGTTGACCGGGATCTGTTTTTCGTGGAGCGGGGACAGGGTCGCTGAGCGGGAAACGGCCATGCGGACCAGTTCCTTGGCCTTTTGGGTGGCCGCGTCAAAGGCCCCCCCGTGCACCCAGGAATTTTGATTGCGGATATTGGCCATCTCGAAGAGGTACTTGTTCAGACCGCAGGCCTCCAGGGTGTCCATGAAGATGGGCTCGTGGGTTTTCGGGGAGCAGGAAGCCACCACCACCCGATTCAGTCGTTTCTCCTTGATGATGGCCTTCATGTTGTTCTGGGAGTCCTCGGAGCAGGTGAACAGGTTGATCCCGGCAAAGGCCACCCCGGGCAGTTCGGAGGCGTAGGCCGTGACCGCCTTGGTGTCCACCCCGCCGGCGATATTGATGCCGCAGTTGCAGACAAAGACCCCGATGCGCAGATCTTCATTGCTGATGTCCTGCTCCTCGGGCAGGTCCACGGACCGGGTCTCGGTGTGGCGGGCGCCGGACAGCGGGGCGCCGGCAGCGCAGGCCGCAGCGCTGGCTTCGGTCACTGATTCGGGGATGTCCTTGGGGCCCTGAAAGACGCCGGAAACAAAAATCCCCGGCCGGCTGGTCTCCACCGGGGAAAAGGTCCCGGTTCTGGCGAAGTTGGAGGCATTCAGCTCCAGTCCGAGCTTATGGGCCAGGTCAATGGTCGATGGCTGGATCTGCAGACCGACGGACAGGACCACCAGATCGAAGATCTCTTCGCGCAGTTCCCCGGATTCATCGAAGTATTGCAGGGCGAGATCTCCGGAATCCTGGATAGGGACCACACTGTGCACCCGGGATTTGATGAACCTGACCCCCTCCTGGTCCTTGGCCCGGTTGTAATACTTTTCGAAATCCTTGCCAAAGGTCCGGATGTCCATGTTGAAGATGGCGCAGTCCATGTCCGAGTGGGCGTGTTCCTTGGCGATCATGGCCTCTTTGATGGCGTACATGCAGCAGACCGAGGAACAGTAGCTGTTCTTGGAACGATTGATGTCCCTGGACCCCACGCATTGCAGCCAGGCTATCTTTTTCGGCTCCTGGCGGTCGTATGGCCGGGTCAGATTCCCGAAATATGGGCCGGAAGCACTCAGTATCCGCTCGAATTCGGCGCTGGTGACCACGTTGGAATGGATCCCGTAACTCAGGTGATCGAGATCCCCTGGATTGTATTCTTCGCTGCCCGGGCAGAGGATCACGGAGCCTACCCGGATCTCGGTGGTGCTCGGTTGATCCTCGTATTTGACTGCCCCGGCCAGACACATTTTTTCACAGAGACCGCAGCCGATGCAGGCCTCCTGATCGATGGCGAAGGACAGGGGAATGGCCTGAGGATAGTCGATATAGGTGGCCTTTCGGTATTGCAGGCCTTTGTTGTAGGTGTCCACTGCGGCGACCGGACAGTGGGAGGCGCAATTGCCGCATCCGGTGCAGGTGAGGGGATCGATGAAGCGGGGCTTGTGGGCCACGCTAACCCGGAAGTTTCCCTGTTCGCCTTCCAGGGTCTCGATCTCGCTGTTGGCGATGATGTTCACATTCAGATGCCGGCCGACCTCGACCAGTTTCGGGGAGATGACTCACATGGCGCAGTCATTGGTGGGAAAGGTCTTGTCCAGCTTGGACATCATCCCGCCGATGCTCGGCGATTTCTCCAGGAGATAGACCCGGAAACCGGAATTGGCCAGATCCAGAGAGGCCTGCATGCCGGCGATCCCGGCCCCGACCACCAAAGCGGATCCGCTTTGTTCGCTGTGGATGTCTTGCATAATCACTCCTTATACTTACGGTCGTCATATACCAGAAGTTGGCATAGTTTGCGGTTTGTATCTGCCTTCAATAAAACCTTTTAGAGATCCTGTAGGATAGTAGCTTTATTTTGGGCCAACTTCTGGTATCTAATTGATGTAAAAGAAAATACAATCTTATGCTGAAACTACTCTGATTGCAGTCCTGAGCTTACACTGGAGTTTCACAAAAGCAGCCCGGGATTATCGCGGCGGCCTATGGGGCCACTGCGGAAAATTTGGGTTTGCTGTCTTTTAGAGAGCGCAGTTCCACCAGACCGCCCTTTTCCATCTGGGCCAGGAGAAAGGATATCCTCGGGGGCTGCAGGCCGATCCGGTCCCTGATGTCGTAGACGGATTCGCAGCCCTGCCTGAGGGCTGCATAGATGAGATTTTGCTGATATTCCTGTTCCAGGATGGTATCCAGGACTGTTTCGTAGGCTTCCCGAGTCCATTTTCGGGCGTAGACATCCCCGGATTCGAGCAGATTTTTTTCCTTGCCCAGCGTCCAGCGCACCGGTTCTGAATCCAGGGTGCGTCGGGCGGCTTCCAGCTGCAGCTGCAGCCGGTCCCGCTGCAAAGGCCCCTGACGAGTGACCGAGGCCACCACTTCGCTGGTCAGGGAGGCAAAGCGCTGGGCCTCTGCCGAGGAAACCCAGGCCAGGTGAAGCCTGTCCGCACCGATACCCGAGAGTTCCAAGAGTTTTCGGGTCAATCTGATTTTATTCTCGGCTTGAACATTACCGTCCAGGTAATGGCAGTCACCGATGTGTCAACCGGAAACAAAGACCCCGTCGGCCCCGTTTTCCAGGGCTTCGAGGACAAAGACCGGATCCACCCGGCCGGAACACATGACCCGCACCGGCCTCAGGTTGGGAGGGTATTGCAGCCTGGAGACACCGGCCAGATCGGCCCCGGCATAGGCGCACCAGTTGCAGAGAAAGGCGACGATTTTCGGTTCAAATTCTGCCATATGCTACCTCGTATGGGTCTTAGGGACTTATCGGTCCATCTCTGTCACAGAAAACAAGAAAATGTGTTGCTTCGAAGCAGTTGCAGTCTTTGTCATAGAAATTGGAAATTGGAAATTGGAAATTTGATGAGCCGTAATAGAACACTCTGCTTTTCTGCATTCTTTTCTTGCCAATTTCCAATTTCGAATTTCCAATTTCGAAGTAGTCCTGAACCTTTGGGTTGCGGGCGGAGCCAGCTTTAGTATACTGCTCCAACTTACATTTTTCAGGATTCTGTCGTTGAAATCAGTCTTTATTTCAAAAACCCAAATTGGATCAGTATATATTCCTCTTTCCGCGCTCCCCGCTCCCAGTTTTCCCCCTTCTTCGTCCCCCTTTCCCCGCTCCCCGCTCCGCGTTTCCCGTTTCCCCTTCCTCTCCTCAGACCGCGGCCCCGATGGCGGCTTCGATCTGCCGGTCCCGGAAATGGAGCATGTCGATGGCCCGTTGGGGGCAGGAGGAGGCGCACAAACCGCAGCCCTTGCAGGATGCCGGAATGTTCGCGGCCCGATGGATATTTGCCTCCACCTCTTCGGCCTGGATGGCCCCAAAGGGACAGATTTCGATACACAGGCCGCAGCCGATGCATTTCCCCTGATCGATCTGGGAAACGAGGGGTGAAATTCGGGCCTTGGATTGGGCCAGGATGGTTGCGGCCCGTCCGGCCGCAGCAGAGGCCTGGGCCAGGGACTCCTCGATCGGTTTGGGATAATGGGCCAGGCCGCAGCAAAAAAGTCCGTCAGAGGCAAAATCCACCGGTCTGAGTTTGGCGTGGGCCTCCATGAAGAAGTGTTCTGCATTGAGGGGCAGTTTGAACAACTGGGCCAGGTGCTGGGTCTGGTTCGGTTCAATGGCCGTGGCCAGGTTGATCAAATCGGCCTGGATTTCTACAGGCTGCTGCAGGATGGGGTCAAAGACCCGGACGCTGAGGGCCTCTCCGTTTTGGGTGACAAGGGGTTTGTTCTCCAGGCTGTAGCGGATGAAGACCACCCCCAGCTGCCTGGCTTTTGTGTAGAGCTTCTCCTTGGCCCCCGGGGCCCTGATGTCCCGGTAGAGGATGAAGACGTTCTTCTCCGGTGAGGCCTGCTTGATCCGGATGGCCTGGGTGATGGACGTGGTGCAGCAGATCCGGGAGCAGTAGGGACGCTCCTGGTTACGGGAGCCGACGCACTGAATGAAGACCACGTTCGAGGCCTGGGCCAGCTTGTCCGGATCCTGTTCGATTTCATGCCAGCGGGTCACATTGGGGTGCTCGGCACCGAGATATTCTTCGCTTCGGGTGGCCGTCCCCCCGGTGGCCAAGATGGTCGCCCCGTGCTCCACGCTCCGGGTCTGATCTCCCTGTTTGACCGTACTGCGGAAATTTCCGACAAAGCCGGAGGCGTCAAGCACTTCGGCATTGAGCAGGGTGGTGATTTGGGTATGGGTCTGGACCCGCTCCCTGAGATCCCGGAGATAGGCCTGGACGTCTTCGCCGCTCCAGGTATGGGCTATGTCTCTGGCCACCCCGCCGAGTTCGGCGTCTCTTTCCAGGAGGGTGACGGCAAAACCCTGGTCGGCCAGGTTCAGGGCCGCGGTCATCCCGGAGAGCCCGCCGCCGATGACCAGGACCGCTTTGGTGATGTCCACGCTCAATTCCGGGATCGCTTCCAGGAGAGAGGCCTTGGCCACCGCCATCTTGACCAGATCTTTGGATTTGGCCGTTGCTTTTTCGCTGTCCCCGGAGTGGCACCAGGTACATTGATTCCGGATGTTGGCCATCTCAAAGAGATAGGGATTGAGGCCCGAGTCCCGGATGGTCTCCTGGAACAGTGCTTCGTGGGTCCTTGGGGTGCAGGCGG
This sequence comes from Desulfohalobiaceae bacterium S24, assembly GCA_011389765.1. Lineage (GTDB taxonomy): Bacteria > Desulfobacterota > Desulfovibrionia > Desulfovibrionales > Desulfothermaceae > JAABTT01. Next base: position 24,143 of record JAABTT010000009.1, read on the forward strand.
CCACCACCACCCGGTTAAGATCGTGCTCCCTCACGGTTGCCGCAATGTTGGCCTGGGTATCCTGGGAACAGGAAAACTGATTTTCTTCAACATAGGCCACCCCGGGCAGGCTCTTGGCGAATTCTACGATGGAGGGCACGTCGGCCACCCCGCCGATATTGGTGCCGCAGTTGCAGACAAACACCCCGATTCTGACCTCCTGCCCGGCGAAATCCTTTTCCGGTCCGAAATGCTTTTCCGAGACCAGGGTCCCTCGGGCCGCGGCCAGATCGATGCCGGCACTGCCCGCCGCGGCACTGGCCTCCATGACCGACTGGGGAATGTCCTTGCACTCCGTGGCCACCCCGGCGGCATAGATTCCCGGGGTGCTCGTGCTCACCGGCGCAAAGTCCCGGGTCTTTAGAAAACGGTCTTCATTGCAGGCGATGCCCATCATCCGAGCGGTTTCCACTCCGGATTCCGCGGGTTCCATGCCCACGGACAAAACCACCAGGTCGAAGGTTTCTTCCAGCCGGCAGCCATCTTCGGTGGCGTAGTGCAGGGCCACGGTCCCGTCGGGATCGGTCTGGGTGATGGAATGCACCCGGCTCCTGAGGAAGCGGACCCCGTCCTGTTCAGCCTTGGTGTAATATTTTTCAAAGTCCTTGCCCGAGGTGCGCAGGTCCATGTAGAAAATGGACGCTTCACAGTCCGAGCCCACATGTTCTTTGGCCATGAGCGCCTCTTTAATGGCATACATGCAGCAGACCCCTGAACAGTAGCCATGGTCGCAGCGGTTGATCTCCCGGGAACCCACGCATTGCAGCCAGGCGATCTTTTTGGCGGTCCGGCCGTCCGAAGGGCGAAGCACATGCCCCTGGGTCGGTCCGCCCGCCGAAAGGATCCGTTCAAACTCGATGCTGGTGACAACGTTGGAGAGGGCACTGTACTGGTAGGTGTCAAAGGAACCGGGATCAAAGGTCTGCAGCCCGGTGGTCAGGATAATCGAGCCCACGTTGAGCTCCAGGGTCTGCTCCTGATCTTCAAAGAGGATGGCCCCGGTGGGGCAGAATTTTTCACAGGCCTTGCATTTGCCTTTTTTGAAATAGATGCAGCGATCATGGTCGATCACATACTTCAGGGGCACGGCCTGGGGATAGGGCACATAGATGGCCTTGCGCTTGCTGAGGCCTGCTTCATAGTCGTCCGCGGTCCTGGCCGGGCATTTTTCCGAGCACAGCCCGCAGGCAATACATTTCTCCATATCCACGTAGCGCGGGATTTTCTTCACGGAAACCCGGAAATCCCCCTGCTGTCCCGCAACAGACAGGACCTCGGACAGGGTCAGGATCTCGATGTTATCATGCCGGCCGACCTCGACCAGTTTCGGAGAAATGATTCACATGGAGCAGTCATTGGTGGGAAAAGTCTTGTCCAGTTGGGCCATGGTCCCGCCGATGGCCGGAGATTTTTCCAGCAGATAGACAAAATAGCCGGAATCAGCCAGATCCAGGGCGGACTGCATTCCGGCGATGCCGCCGCCGACCACCAAAACTGCGCCTACCGGGGGCGCTGTTGCTACGCTCGCTACTGCATGCATGTCTGTGTGTAACATCGTATCTATCCTCGCAAAAAATCGAAGATTTGTGGGATTTTCCGTTCCCAGCCCAGGGTGGAGAGCACCACCCCGCCGAAGCCGGCATTTTTCAAAATTTGAAAAGTCTCGGCCGCGATCTTGAGACATTCCCGTTCTTTGTCCGGGGCCTTCTGAATCCGGGTGATCAGGGCTTGGGGGAGGTGGATGTGCCGGATATTGCGGTCTATATATCTGGCCATGCCCAGGGATTTCACGAGCAGCACGGTGGGCAGGATCCTGGTCTTTTCAATGCCGGCCCGGGAGAGGAAGCGGTTCAGGGTCTCGGGGTCAAAAACAGGCGGTGTGACCAGGAAGGCCGCTCCGGCGGCAAGTTTGTGGTTCAGGTCCTCGATTTCCCGGTCCAGGTCGTCCTCCGGAACCCCCGGATTGATGGTAGTTCCCACCAGAAAATCAGGAACTCCCTTGAGTTCGATACCGGCCATGTCTTTTCCCTGCTGCAGGGTCTGCAGGGCCTGCAGCAGATCGGGAAGGCCGATGTCATAGACCTCTTTGGCTTTGGGATGGTCGCCTATCTGGGTGCTTTCCCCTGTGACCGCCATGATGCCCCGCACGCCGCAGGCATAGGCCGAGAGCAGATCGGCCTGGAGAGCCAGCCGGTTGCGGTCCCGGCAATTGACCTGCATCACTACCGGCATTCCGATACCCTGGAGCAGAATCGCCCCGCCCAGGGCGCTCATGCTCATCACGGCGCTGGACATCTCCGGAACGATGCAGCCGTCAACCAGCCCCTTTATGCGGGTTACGTTGGTCACAAGCTCGGAGACGTCGGTCCCTTTGGGTGTTTCAATCTCTGCCAGAACGGTAAATTTTCCGGCCTCAAGTTTCGATTTCATGAAGTGTTTCCCACCTCCTCAGCCGGTACCGGCGGTTGCTCTGTGAGTTTGTGCCGCGATCTCATGGTCATCCAAAAAGAGAATGTAACTAGAAATAATTGTAAGATTTTTTGAAATCCATACCTGGAAACCAGGAAATGGTCAAGATATTTTTCAGGGCTTGCTTAAATTTTGCGCAAGATGCCGAGGTTTTGAATCATTTTTGAGAGATGCCCTCTGCGGATCCGCGAACCGCTCGGAAACCCCTTGATCAAGGCAAGGCTTGAAATTTGTCCTTTTTTTGTCTATCGTCCCTCCGAGAAGATCAATACGTTCGATGCAAACAGGTTCGGATTCAGGCTCGGAGAAATACCATGAAACTGGCGGTTGCTGGAAAAGGTGGTGTGGGCAAAACCACAATTTGTGCCTGGCTGGCGGATTATCTGGCTCGAATGGGAGAAGATGTCTGGCTTGTGGATGCGGATACCGCGCTCTCGCTCGGCCCCGCCCTGGGGCTTGATGAAGACAAGACCCCGGTTCCCCTGGTTCAGCAGAAGGCTTTGATTCAGGAACGGGTGGGCACAGGCGGATTCATCAATATGAATCCCAAGGTCGATGATCTCATCGCCCGCTTAAGTGTTGAAGTCAGAGAGCGTCTTCACCTGCTGGTCATGGGCACCATCGCCGGGGCCGGAAGCGGCTGCGGGTGCGCCCCCAATGCCCTGCTCAAGGCCCTGCTCGTCCATCTTGTCTTCCAGTCATCCCAGCATCTGCTGGTTGATTTAGAGGCCGGGGTTGAACACCTGGGCCGAGGCACCATCACCAAGGTGGACGGTCTCATTGTGGTCAGCGAGCCGAGCCTGCGGGCCTTGAACACTGCGGCCCAGATCAGCGCTCTGGCGACTGATCTGGGCTTGAAAAAACAGGTTTTGGTCTTGAACCGAGCCGGGAATGATTTCTCTCTTCCGGAGACCAAACCTCTGCCGGGACTCGCGGCCCGGTTTCCCAGTTTTTCATCCCTGGAGAACAAGCAGCAGATTTCCCCTTCTGTCCTGGATCTGCCGGAGCGGGATGCCATTGACGGCCTGTGCAAAAAAATTCTGCAGTTTTGAGGGACTCATGAGCAAAGGTGTCAAAGAATACTTTCAACCTGTCGAAAACAAGAAGGAGGAAGGCAATGCCTGAAAAAAAGAAGATCTTGATTGTTGATGATGAACCGGATTTTTGTTCCATCGTTCAGGGGAATCTGGAAAAAGAAGGCTTTGCCGTGGAGGTGGCCTACGATGGGGTGGAAGGTTTGGAAAAGATCAAGCAGGACCCTCCTGACGCCATTGTCCTGGATGTCATGATGCCGGAAAAAGACGGATATGCCGTGTGCAGGGAGCTCAAGGCCGATGACAAATTCCGGGACATTCCGGTGCTCATGCTCACGGCCGTGGCCTCCCATGTTTCATCCACCAAGTATTCCCATCATGACGGAATGAGTATGGAGGCGGACGATTATCTCCCCAAGCCCGCATCTGCCGAACAGATCACCGAGAGTTTGAAAGGCCTGTTGGAGCTGTAAAAGACTCGACGACCCACACGTCGATCACGGGTCGGGGCGGGGGCTTGTCGTCCAGGGTCTTCGCCCCAAGGATCAGACCATGTCATGAATCAGTCCGATTTTTCTCATCACCCGAAAGTCGAATTTCAGACCAAAGTGTTCTGCATTCTGAGCGACGAGCGGGTCTTTCGCTCCAAGTCTCCTGAAATATTCAACAGGGTCTTCGCGAGAATGGGGATCAATGCCGTGTATGTTCCGTTTCGCGTAGATCCTGAAAATATCGGTCCGGCCATCCACAGCCTGAGAACCCTGAACATTGCCGGGGCCAATATTACAGCCCCCTTCAAACAAACAGTCACTCCGCACCTTGATATCCTGTCTGAAGGCGTGCAGCTTATTGGAGCCGTGAACACCGTCATCTGCAAAGATCGGCTGCTCAAAGGATACAACACCAATGCCATCGGATTCATGGATACCTTGGGGCATCTCGAATTCGAACTTCGGGGGAAGCGTATTCTGGTCTTCGGCAGCGGAGGAGCCGCCCGATCCGTGATTTTTATTCTGAACTGGCTCCAGGCGGATCAAGTCTGCATCAGCGGCCGGGACCAATCAAGAGTTGCTTCCACAGCCGAGGATTTTGACTGTTTGGCGGTTCCTTTCGCCGACTTGCCGCAAAGTCCCTTGCGCTTCGATTTGATAATCAATGCCACTTCGGTTTCAAGCCCTGAGGAATCTCCGGATCTGGAGACGCTTTTGGGACGGCTCAATTTGGAGGGAACCCGGCTCATCCTGGATCTGAATTACGGGCGCCGGGAGAATATTTGGGAACAAACAGCCCGGAAGTGGGGGATCCCTTTCCAGGACGGCCTGAAGCCGCTCGCCTTCCAAGCCCGCCGGACCTTTGGCCTGTGGACCGGGATGAATTCAGTCCCGGTGCAGGAGTTTTTGCCACAGGGCACGAGTAGCGCGAATCAATAGTTTCATACACGATTTGTCCCGTTCTGCATCGGAAGCAGGACCGTAAAGGTGCTTCCCTGTTCCGGAGCGGAATCCACCTGAATCATCCCCCCCAAAGACTCAACGAGATTTTTGACGATGGGCAGCCCCAGACCGGTGCCGGTAATGTATCGGGTCTTGGAATTTTTTTCCCGGAAGAATTGTTCAAAAATTTTGTCCAGGTGGCGCTCTTCAATGCCGAAGCCGTTGTCCATGACCCGGACCCGGAGATTCACGCCGCTGATATCCATGCTGATCCGGATTTTGCCGCCGTCCTGGGTGTACTGGATGGCATTGGTGATCAGGTTGCCGAAAATACTTTCCAGGGCGGTGGGATCGGCCTCAAGCGGCGGGTAGTCGCCTTCTCCGATATCGAGCTGCAAATCCTGATTTTTGCTGCGGGCCTTGGTCTCCAAAAAATCACAGATATTTTGCAAAACCTTGTCCAGGGAGACTTCCCTGATGTCCTGTCCGGTGGATCCGGATTCAATCCGGGACAAATCGAGCAGATCCCCGATCAGGGAAATGAGTCCCTGGGTTTTTTCCTTGGCCCGGGACAGGAGCTCTTCATCACTATGGGGCAGCTGTCCGACCATGTCGCCCAGGGCCAGGGCCAGCTGTTCGTGGATGGTGGACAAGGGCGAGCGGAGTTCATGCGAGACTTTGGCCACGAATTCAGATTTGAGTTCGTCGAGCTTTTTCATGGCCGTGATGTCCACGAGATTGACCACAGCCCCCAAACACTGTTTTTTTTCTCCCAGAACCGGACGTCCCCGGGCCATGAGATGCCTCTCCCGGCCGACATCGAAAGTATAGGTAGGGATGTCTTCAAAGTCGACATGCCGGCCCTTGGAAATGTCCAGAATCAAATCGCGTAAGCCCTCATCGGCAACATAGGCCGTGATGTGCTCTCCGGACTCAGTATCGGCGGGGAGCATGAGGTGGTTGATAAAGGCTTGATTCAAAAGGACCGCTTCTCCCTGGCTATTGGTCACCAGCACACCGTTGGGCAGCGAGTCCACGATGGTGTGCAGGCGGCTTTTTTCCGTATCCAAGTCCTTGAGATTGCGCAGCCGTTCTTGTTCCAAGGCCTCGGTTTCCCGGGTCAGAGAGATGGTATCCCTGGCCCGGTTGACCACCAGGCGGAGCTGGTCCGGTTCAAAAGGCTTGGGGATGAAATCATAGGCCCCTTTTTTCATGGCCTCGATGGCGGTTTCCACCGTGGCGAATCCCGTGATGATGATCACCAGGATATGGGGGTAGGATTCCTGGATGAGCTTTAAGACATCCATGCCGTCGATGCCGGGCATTTTCAGGTCCAAAAGCACGATGGACATTGCTTCCCGGGACAGGATATCCAGACCCTCCTGTCCGTTGGCGGCTGTTTGGGCAGGGTATCCGGCCCTGGTCAGGATGCGGCGCGACCCCTCCCGGATTTCTTCTTCATCATCGATGATCAGGACATTGAATTCAGCATTCGTCTTGGTGCTCATTCTCGGCTCCTTGGCTTGGCGCATGCATCACCGGAAGCTCAACGACAAAAGTCGCTCCCTGACCCTCTTGACTATTGGCGGAAATAGCTCCTCCGTGATTTTCAACTATATTAAAGACCACACTCAGTCCCAGCCCTGTGCCTTTGCCTTGATCCTTGGTCGTGAAAAAGGGTTCGAAAATGTGGGGCAGATATTTCGGGGCAATGCCTGGTCCGCTATCCTGAACAGTGATAATGACCCGGTCCAGATCGTTACTCAGTTCGCTGCCGATGGTCAGTTCGCCGTGTCCCTCCATGGCTTGAGCGGCATTGAGAAAGAGATTCATAAAGACATGATTCAGTTGCTGGGGATCTCCAATGATTTTGGGCAGATCTGCAGATAATGATTTCTCGATGCGGATATTTTGAAACAAAGCCTGATTTTCCAAAAGAAAGAGAATTTGTTCAATGATGTAATTCATGTCCTGGGGTTTCATGGACTGGTGGCTCTGGCGGGCGAATTCCAGAAGGGCTTTGACGGTGTCCCGGCCGCGTTGAGCATCTTTCAGGATTCGCTGCAGATCTTCCTGGGCGCCTTGCGGCAGGTCGTATTCTTCCAGGATCAGTTTGGAGTAGAGAATGATGCCCCCCAGGGGATTGTTGAGCTGATGGGCAACCCCGGCGGCCAGGGTCCCGAGGGAAGCCATTTTCTCTGACTGCAGGAGCTGATGCTGGGTCTTTTCCAGTTTACTCTGGATATGAAAACGCTCCCGCAGGTCATGGAAGAAACCAATGGTGCCCATTTCCCGGCCGTTTTCGTAAATGATCGCGGCGTAAAGGCTGATGGGGATGTGCTCGCCGTTTTTCCCGACGATTCGGATGCGGTATTTTTTCAGTTTGCCGACGCCTCCGTACTCCTCGCTTCTGAGTTTGGCCATGATGTCATAGGCAACCGCGTCTTCAGGATAAATGTCGCGGATGTTCAGCCCGGCCAGGGCCTCCTTGACGCTGTATCCGCTGACTTGCGCGGCAGCGTCGTTGAAGATGATGATTTTTCCTTTTTTATCGGCGACGATGACCCCGTCGCAGGCGCTTTGCAGCAATTTGTGCAAAAAGGCATTGGATCGCTGCAATTCCAGTTCAAGCCCATCAAGTTCGGGAAATTGGAAATGGAAGATGACCAGCATTTCGATGCTCTGGTCTTCATTCAAGACAGGATAGGAATACAGACAGGCCAAACTCCCGGTCTCCCCGTTGCCGGCCTGGGTTTCCCGGACAGAAGCGACCCCGGTTTCCATGACTTTCGTGGCCGGACATTTGTCGCAGGGCTTTTCCCGATTGTAAAACTGCTGATAACACTGTTTCCCGGTCAGGACTTCATCTTTGATCACGGGATCGCGACCGATAGCCGTCTTTATGGCATAGCCGGGATCAATGACCAGGATGCGGTTGTCAAAGGCATCCAGGGCCTTGAACAGGAATTTCTGATCCGCATTGTTCAATTCCATGATGGTATTCCTGAGATTTTTGTGTTGGGGAAGCCTTCAATTTTGCTCAAAAAACAAAATTTTTCCGCATTGGATGTTCTGAAGTCCTGAATGGACTCGAGCGTATGCGTCCGGCACCTTGATAGAGCCTATCCCTGATTTCAGGAAGCTGTCAACACGTGACAACAGTCGACACGATCTCCTTGAACCCTTGATACAGATAACGGTCGCCTTGAGCTCGGGCAAAGTTGGATCAAGACTCTGTTTTCCCATTAGAAAAAATTTTCGCAACCCAAACCGGATAAATGGTTGACAGTTCACTTGATTTTATTCAGAATCATATAAAAATTGTAGGGATTGGTGGAGGCGCTGCTCTGATGACAATAAAGGAGGCGTTTTGAAGTATCGAAATATTTTGCTGTGCACGGATTATTCCAAAGACGCGGAATCAGCCTTTATTCACGCTTTGGATCAGGCAGTGAAATATCAGGCCACATTGCATATCCTGAATGTGATCCCTTCAATCAATCCTTGTGGTCATCATCTTTATGAGTCCTTATCAAAAGAGGAGAGCAAAAAGGAATCGGATGATCAGGATGAACGCCACAGACTTCAGGAGCTCGGGGCCTTAAGGAAAATATATTATGATCGCTGTAAGAATGTTGTCGATCATTTTTTTGTGGTCAAAGTCGGTTCTCCGGATGTCGAAATCATTCGCTATGCCCATGAAACCGATATTGATTTGATTATACTTGGAACGGCCGGGCGTCATGAAAAAAAGCGTTTGACCTATATAAAAACAGCCGCCAATGTCTCGAAGTTCGCCAACAGCCAGATCATTACCATCGGGAGTCCGAACGACAGTCAATATTTGGAACAATAAGGAGTCCCTTTTTCGAGTGGAGAAGGATGCCCATGGACCTTTCAAACCGAGACAATCTACAGGATTTGACCTTCAAGAGCATCATCGATGCTCTCCCCTGTTATTTGATGATTCAGGACAGAAATTTTCATATCTTATTTGCCAACCACCGGTTTTTAAAGGATTTTGGGCCTCATGTCCGCGGCAAGTCCTGCTATTCGGTCTTGAAGGGCGTGCAGCATGAATGCCCGGAATGCCCGGTACGTGAAACCTTCAATGACAGCGATTTCCACGTTTCAGAAGAGATCATCTATCTTTCCGATGGAACGGTGGAAGAGATGCTGGCCTATTCCGCGCCGCTTTTCGATGTGGTGGGAAATGTGATTGCTTCCATCAAGCTCCTGGCCAATATCGGGAGCATCAAAAATATGCACCGGGAATTGGTGGCCCTGGGCCAGTCGATCGCTTTTCTCTCCCACGATATCAAGAACATCCTCGAGAATCTGCATGGAGGGGTTTATGTAGTTGACGAGGCCCTTCAGGACAAAAATCAGGAACTCTCGATCCAGGGCTGGGATATCGTCAAGCGAAACATTACAGAAATCACCAGGATCACCCAGAATATCCTTTTCTCAGCCAAGGACCGCAAGCCCAAGCTCCAGGATGTTTCTCCAGAGGATATTGCCCGGCAAACCGGCCAGTTATTTACGGACAAGGCACAATCTTTAGGGGTGCAGCTTTTCTTGCAGCTCAATCCCGATGTCCCCAATCTCAAAATGGATCCTGCCGGTATTTCCAGAATGTTGAGCAACTTGGTTTGGAATGCCCTGCAAGCCTGCCAGAAAGACACTCTCAAAGGAAAGCATCAGGTCTTTTTGCGGGAGGACTACTACGACAACGACCATTTCATGTATGAAATTGAAGACAATGCAGGCGGCATGGACACGGAAACCCATGAAAATATATTCAAGGAATTCTACTCAACCAAAGGCCACAGCGGCACTGGTCTGGGGTTGATGGTCGTCAAGCGGATCGTCGGCAACCATCACGGGAAAATTGAAGTCCTTACCAAAAAAGGACGGGGGAGTTTGTTCAGGATTATTTTTCGATTGAACTGAGGGGAATGAAGGCCCAAAAACCCGGACCAGACCAAGGAGAGGCGCCATGGAAGCGGAAAATTCAACAGTCTTGATCATTGATGATAACCCGGATTACCTCTTTACCATGAAGACTTTTTTGGACCGAAACGGGTTTCGGGTTCTCACGGCTGATGATGGCCGGAAAGGTCTGGACCTTGTGCAGCAGGAGCATCCCGACCTGATTCTGCTGGATGTGATGATGGAGGCCCTGTATTCCGGGTTTGAGGTCTGCAGACGGGTCAGGAACAATCCTTCGTCCAAGGATATTCCCATCATCGGCATCTCCGCCATGAAAGACGAGCTGGGAATCCAGTTTGATAGCTCAAGAGATTCTGAATATTTCAGTCCAGACGCATTTTTCGACAAACCGGTGGACAAGACCGCCCTCCTGAAGAGCATCTCGGAACTGCTGGCCGGGCCTTCTGGCTGATCTTCACCTGGTTCGCCCAAGCACCCGGAAGGTGCTTGCACAGATCAGAGAAATTTTGTAAGCCTATTTCCGAGGATAATTGTAGGATAAGACAATGAGAGGGGGACAATGTCGAGACTTTCATGCTTTCGGATGCCCGTATTGACTCTTCTTGGTGGGATTTTCCTGTTTTTGGCCCTTGGGCCGGCGGGCTCCTCGCCTCAAGCGAGCGCAGGCCCCGGGAGGCCGGATCTTCTCCGGCTGAGCCTGCCGGCCGCCTCCGGTCCACAGGAGATGCCAAAGGTCTGGTTTCAGCATGACCTGCACACCGCCGCGCCAGCCGGGAAGGACTGCAGCGTCTGTCATCTCAATGATGGCGGCATCGGGGGATTTTCCTCCCTGCAGGGTCAGGAGGTCGGACCGGGCATGGAATCGTTCCATGAACTCTGTCTGGGCTGCCACGAACAGTTGCGGGAAGAGGGGAGGGCCACGGGGCCGCTGACAGGTGAGTGCCGCAAATGCCATACCCGTAGGCCAGGGGTCCGCGCCGATCAGCAGCCGCTCTTCTTCGGCCGCTTCCTGCACGCCCGGCATGGGGAAAAACACCTGGGGGAAGTCCTTGGGAAAGAGACCCCGGCGCATTGCGGGGCCTGCCATCATGAGTACGACGAACAGAGCGACAGGCTCGTATACCGGCAGGGTGAGGAGGGCTCCTGCCGTTACTGCCATGCGACCCAGTCAACAGAGAAGACCCCCTCCATGCGGGAGGCCGCGCATGAGTCCTGTGTCGCCTGCCATCAGCGCATACGCGAACAGGTACCCGGACGCGCCGGGGGACCGGTCCGGTGCACAGGCTGCCATGGCCGGGAGCGAGCCTGGCAGGCCGCACAATCCGCTGTCCCGCCCTATTTTCCCGGCGAACGGCCCGATGTCCTGCTTCTGGGTAACCCGGGGGAGGCGGTATCATCCTTATCCAAACAACCGGAGACACGGACCCGGCGGATTCCAGCGGTGACTTTCCAGCATCGGCAGCATGAACAAAAGATCAGGACCTGCCGGGCCTGTCACCACGAATCGCTTGAGCCGTGCCGCCAGTGCCATGCCGGACAAATTGCCCCTTTTCAGGGCAAACCAGTGCCTCTGGAGCAGGCCATGCATGACCCGGGCAGCGGGAAAAGCTGCATCGGCTGCCATAACCGGATGAAGCAGGAGGCGGATTGCGCCGGCTGCCATCATCAGATTGCCTTCACCAGGTTTGCGGATTCCAGGTGCGAGGCCTGTCACAGTTCAGCCAACCGCGAATTCCCCCGGGAAGGGTTCCGGGATCGGGCCGATTCCAGCGCAATCGGAGCCGCCGAGTCCAAGGCTGACACCGAGCCCCTTGATTTCAGCGACATCCCCCAGCATGTCAGGATCGACAGCCTGTCCGAAAACTATGAAGCGGTGCACTTTCCCCATGGGAAGATTCTCCGCTCGCTTCAGGAGCGCATCGCCCGGAGCAGCCTGGCCGGTTCCTTTCACCAGGGGGCGGATACGCTGTGCCGGGGCTGTCATCATACCAACTTTGACCGGCAGCAGATCCAGAATTGCGGTTCCTGCCACGGGGACAGCGCCAGGCCGGGCGGCGATGCCCCCGATTTGAAAACAGCCTACCACGACCAGTGTCTGGGCTGTCACCAGAAGATGGGTCTGGAAGGACTTGAGGCGACCGAATGCGTTCAGTGCCACCGGGAAAAAGGACAATCAGGAGTTGGAAAGCAGTGAGCAGGGGTTCAAGCATGAGCATTTCACGACGCAATTTTTTGAGCTGGATGGGGGCGGGGGGAGCCTGCGCCCTGAGCGCGACGCGCTCCGGGGCGTCCCCGGTCCAGGAGTTTCCAGGGTATGCCGAAAGCTATGCGGTGCTGCACGATAGCACCAAATGTATCGGCTGCCGCAGCTGTGAGCAGGCCTGCAACCAGGTCAATGCCCTTCCAAAGCCGGAGAAGCCCTTCGACGATCTCTCCGTCCTTGCCGAGAAGCGGCGGACCAGCGCCGGGGCCTACACCGTGGTGAACAGATTTTTCGATGCATCCGGGCAGACGGTGCGCTACGTAAAAACGCAGTGCAACCATTGCCTCGAACCCGCCTGCGTTTCCGCCTGCTTTGTCAAAGCCCTGCAAAAAGATCCAAGCGGGGCCGTCCGCTATGACGCCTCCCTCTGCGTGGGCTGCCGCTACTGCATGATCGCCTGTCCTTTTGAAATACCGGCCTATGAATACGACGAACCCCTGACCCCCAGGGTGATGAAGTGCACCCTCTGCCGGCCTCGTATCATTGAGGGAAAACTGCCGGGATGCGTGCAGGGCTGTCCCACCCGGGCTCTCAGCTTCGGCAAGCGGCAGGAGCTGATCGCCAAGGCCAGGCAGCGCATTTGGGAGCACCCCGATCACTACCAGGACCATATCTACGGGGAACAGGAAATGGGGGGAACGAACTGGCTGTATCTTTCGGCGGTCCCCTTTTCCCGCATCGGGATGCGTGAGGATCTCGGGACCACCTCCGCCCCGGAACTGACCTCGGGGGCTTTGGCTGCGGTTCCTATGGTTGCCGGTCTCTGGCCGGTCCTGCTCGCCGGCCTTTACGCCATATCCAGACGAAAGGATGCCCTTGCCAGGAGCGAGCAAAAAAATGCAGTGGCCGAGACCGTGAACAGGGCTCAGGAAGAGACCGAGGCCAAACTCGCCGCCCTCAGGGAGAAAATGACCCGGGAAAAGGAGGCGGCCATCAGCTATGAAGTGAAAAAAGCCCTGGACGAGGCCGCGAAACAGGCTGAGGCGGGCGAAGAAGCAGAGCCGGACGGTTCCGGAACAAAATCGTCCAAGGAGGACACCTAAATGGCAGGAGGACATTTTAGCAGGGGGACATTCCAATGGCGGCCTTTTCATGTGATCGTCGGACTGATTTTCCTGGCCGGCCTGATCGTCACGGTGCTCCGGTTTACAGGCGGTCTGGGAACCGTGACCAATCTCGACGACAACAATCCCTGGGGACTGTGGATCGGGTTTGATCTGCTCTGCGGAGTGGCCCTGGCTGCCGGGGGCTACGTCACCTCCGCGGCCTGCTATATCTTCGGACTGAAGCGCTATCACACCGCGGTGAGACCGGCCATATTGACCGCGTTTCTGGGGTACGCCCTGGTGGTTTTGGCTCTGCACTACGATGTCGGCCGTTTCTGGCGCCTGCCCTATCCCATTTTTGTCTCCCAGGGGACCACCTCGGTCCTCTTTGAGGTCGGCCTGTGCGTGTTTTTGTACCTCACGGTTCTGTTTCTCGAGTTCAGTCCGGCGGCCCTGGAGTGGCTGGGCTGGAAAAAGGTGCGCGCCCTGGTGGTCAAATTGACGCTGGTCCTGACCATTTTCGGAGTGATCCTCTCCACTTTGCACCAGTCCTCCCTGGGGGCCCTGTATCTCATCGCCCCGTCCAAGCTTCATCCCCTCTGGTATTCAGGGTACCTGCCGGTGTATTTCTTTGTTTCCAGCATCTTCGCGGGGATGTCCATGGTCATCTTCGAGTCCAGCCTGTCCCATCGGTTTTTGCATCGGAAAATGGATGAACGTCATATCCGGGAAAGTCACGATGTGGCCTTCGGATTCGGGAAGGCCGCTTCCTTCCTGATGATCAGCTATCTGGGCATCAAGCTCGTGGGCCTGGCCATGGACAACACCTGGCAGTATCTGGCCAGCTCCTGGGGGGGATGGTTCCTGCTGGAGCTCATCGGTTTTGTGGCCCTGCCCGCCTTTCTGTTCGCCGTGGCCGTCCGGGACAGGAATCTGAAACTGCTGCGCTTCAGCGCCGTCCTCTCGGTCCTGGGCCTGATCCTCAACCGCTTCAATATCTCGCTCATTGCCTTCAACTGGCATCTGCCGGCTGCCGAGCGATATTTTCCGAGCTGGATGGAAATCGTGCTGTCCATCTTCATCGTCACCTTAGGGGTGGCGGCCTATCGCTTTGCCTGCATCCGGATGCCCATCCTGTATGATCATCCGGATTATTCCTGATCGTTGTCTGTTGTAACGTCTGTGAAGGGGGACAACAATGCAGACCATGTTCCATACGCTCCATGCATTCATGCTGCACACCAAGAGCATCACCTATCTTCTCGTGGGGGGCTTGCTGATCGGCTTCCTGCTGTTCTGGTTCTTTCTCACGGGGAGAGACGATGAGGATCCTCAAGCATAAGGGAGTGAATCCATGTACGTATTTCTCACCGGCTTCATGTTCTGGTTGTCCCTGACGGTGTTTTGCCTCGGGGTCATCGTCCGAACATTTCTGTATTGGAAAGGGCTCAGCTGGAGCCTGGACCGGGTGGCCTACAGGGCCTATCCCCTGGCGGGTTTCCAGGGGGCCCTGAACTCCGTCTGGAAGTGGCTCCTGCCCTTTGGCACCCAGGGCTGGCGTAAACAGCCCCTGATGACCGTCTTCTTCTTCGGATTCCATATCGGAGCCATCGCCGTGCCCCTCTTCCTGCTGGCCCACAATCTTATCCTTCAGGAAAAACTGGGCTTCAGCCTGGCGACCCTCGATCAGAGCGCAGCGGACGTCCTCACCTGGATCGTGCTCATCTGCGCGCTGTTTTTGGTCCTTCGGCGCATCGCCCTGCCCGAGGTGCGCATCCTGACCACCTGGTACGACTACCTGATCCTGGCCCTCGCCGTGGCTCCCTTTCTGACCGGCCTGCTGGCCAGATACGAACTGGGCGGCTCATCTTTCTGGCTGCCGGCCCATATTCTGAGCGGGGAGATTCTGCTCATGGCCATTCCCTTCACCAAATTGTCCCACGCCTTTCTGTTTTTCGCCTCCAGGGCCCAGTTGGGCATGGATTACGGGATCAAGCGGGGCGGTCTGAAAGGGACCAAGATGGCCTGGTGAGAAGGGCCGGCCATTGCCGGGACACCCACAACCGTTTTTGAAGCGAGGAGAAAAGACCCATGCCCGAAGGCCAATTGTGCAATAAACAACCGATTCAGAGCGAAGCGGAACTCAATGCCCTGTTGAGCGATACCGGGGGGAAAAAGTACTATGACGAGATGAAGGCCCTCGAGGTGGACAGCGACAAGCTCTGGAAAACCATTCAGAATACCTGCAGATCGAGGATCAGGACCTGGCTGGAGATTTGCGCCCATTGCGGGATGTGCGCAGAAAGCTGTTTTCTGTACCTGGTGGACAACAAGGACCCCAGACAGGTCCCGGCCTACAAGATTCAATCCACGCTGGGGACCATCATCAAGAAAAAGGGGAGGGTCGACAATCAATTCATGCATATGGCCATGGAAACCGCCTGGGCCAAATGCACCTGCTGCAATCGCTGCGGTATGTACTGTCCCCATGGCATCGATATGGGCATCATGTTCAGTTATCTGCGGGGGCTGTTGTATCAGCAGGGATTCGTTCCCTGGGAGTTGAAGATCGGGGCGGGCATGCATCGCGTCTACAAGGCCCAGATGGATGTCACCGATGAAGACTTCGTGGAGACCTTCGAATGGATTTTAGAAGAATACGAGGATGACTATCCCGATCTGAAGGTCCCCGTGGATCAGCAGGGGGCGGATATTCTCTATACGGTCAATGCCCGGGAGGTCAAACACTATCCTGAAGACCTGGCCGAGGCCGCCATCCTGTTCCATCTCGCCGGAGAGAACTGGACCATCGCCAGTTCCGGCTGGGAACAGACCAGCCTGGCCATGTTCGCCGGAGACTGGGAAGCCTGCCGGATGCAGGTGGAGCACGTCTATGCCGCCATGCACAGGCTGCAGCCCAAGACCATGGTCGGAACGGAATGCGGGCATGCCCATCGGGCCACCGTGGTCGAAGGACCCTACTGGGCGGGGTACAAGGACGGGCAACCCCCGGTGGAATGCCTGCATTATGTGGAGTGGCTGGCCGGAGCGCTTCGGGATGGCAAATTGACAATCGATCCGGCCAAACGGATCCGGGAAAAGGTCACCCTCCAGGATTCCTGCAATTATGTCCGAAACCACGGCCTGAAAAACGCCACCCGGGAAATCATGAGCCACATTGTGGAGCCCGGTTTTTTCATCGAGATGGATCCGAAAAAGGAGCATAACTTCTGCTGCGGTGGCGGTGGGGGGTTCAACGGTATCGGACTGTATCGGGCCCGGCGCAACCAGGCCCTCAAGAAAAAGCGGGATCAGATTTCCGACACCGGGGCCGGCCTGGTGGTCGCCCCCTGTCATAACTGCTGGGATGCGATCAGGGACTTGGAAGAGGAGTATTCCCTGGGGATCAAATGGACGTTTCTCAAGCCCCTGATCATCGACATGCTTCTCGTGCCCGATGAAGTTTTACAAGAGAAACCACGGCAGTGAGGTGTTTCATGTTCAAAACCATCCTTTTTGCGACCTCTGCAACAGAAGCCAGTGATCATGCCGCCCGGGTCGCCTTCAATATCGCCGCGCTGAACCAGGCCGCGCTGCATGTCTTTCATGTGCTCGGCGTGCCCTCCCGGGGTTACAGCCAGGCCGTCACGGACGTGAAAACCAAAGAGCGGGTGGAAGTCGATGCAGACTACATCGCCTGGGTGACGGAAGAGCTCCAGACCTATTACGAGAAGCAGCTGGCGGAGGGGGACGTCCAGGCCGGGATCGAGGTGGCCGTCGGCTTTCCCCACCGGGAGATCCTGCGGCAGGCCAGGGCTGTCAGCGCCGATTTGATCGTCCTGGGCCGCAGCACCGGCGAGGCCGAAGATTCGGTCTACAAAAAGAGTTTTGCCGGCTCCACCCTGCAGCGGGTGGCCAAGGCAGCCAAGTGTCCGGTGCTTGTCGTAAGCCGGCCCGCAGCCTCCTTCTGGGGCGGCTTGTCCAATATCGTCTTTGGAACGGATTTTTCAAAGGCCTCGGACAAGGCTTTCGAGCTGGCTGCCGAGCTGGCCCGGACCTTTGCTTGTGAACTGCATATCTTTCACGCCCTGGACATCAGCTCCATGCATATGGGCCGTAGCGCCTCCCAGGACGAGATCGAACAACAGCGCCGGGAAGCCCTGCGCCGGATCAGGGCACAGTATGTGTCAAGGATCCAGGGGATTGACACCTATTCCCTGGAGGTCTGGGAAGGGATTCCCTTTGTGGAGATCGTCAAATACGCCCGGGAAAAACATGCGGATCTGATCGTCCTGGCCCATCATTCCAAAGCGGCCGATGCCGAGGGTCCCCGGATCGGCAGCAATGTGGAGCAGGTCATCGTCCGGGCCGGCTGTCCGGTGATCAGCATGAACAAATAAGGGATCCTTCTGTTCGGTCCAATCAGCAAATCCGAAAGGAAAAGAGGTTGCGTATGCCTAAGATTTTGATTGTGGACGATGATCCGAACATTCGACAGTATCTCGCCGCCCTGTTCGAAGATCACGGGTATCTCACGGTTGTTGCCCGGGATGTCGCGGAAGCCCTGCAGACGGCTCAGGATGAACGCCCGGATCTGATCACCCTGGATTTGGACCTGCCCGGTGAATGGGGACCCCGTTTCTATCGAGCCCTCTCCCAGGAACCGGAATTGAAAAGCACTCCCATTATCGTGATCAGCGCCATGCCCGGCAGCCGCTATGCCATCGGCAATGCCGTGGCCAGTTTCACCAAGCCTTTTGATAGGGAGGAACTCCTCAAAACCGTTGGCGAGACCCTGGATCTCTGATGGCCAAGACCGTCCTGCTCTTAGAAGCCGACAGCAGCCATGCCGACGCCCTGAAGATCTATCTCGGACGCAAGCAGGCCGAGGTGCATGTTGCGGCTACGGATGAAAAGGCGCGTGGCTTGCTGGCCAGCCGGGATTTCGATATTCTCCTCGGCAATCCCTACGGATTCGGCGAAGCATGTCCCGGGGAGGTGAAGCGTCACAAACTCGCCAATCCCCTGCTGCAGGTGATCATCTTCTGTCCAAGGGCCCTGATGGATCAGGCCATGGACGATTTCGGCCCCCTGGCGGCCAACTACCTGGATCTCCCCCTGAACAGCAAGGCCCTGGGCCTGGCCCTGGACCATGCCGAAAAATGCATCGCCACCGAGAAAAAACTGGCCGCCTATTCACAGCGCCTCAGCGATCTGCATGACGCCCAAAGCCTGTATCAACAGCTGTTCAATGAGGTTCCCTGCTATATCACGGTGCAGAACAAGGATCTGCGGATCACCGATACCAATGCCAAATTCAAGCGGGATTTCGGCCATGAGGTGGGTGGCTTTTGCTATGAAATCTACAAGCACCGGAGTTCCCCCTGCCCGGAATGTCCGGTGGCGAAGACCTTTTACGACGGAGGATCCCACGGAACGGAAGAAGTGGTGACTTCCAAAGCGGGCAAGCAGTACAACGTTATCACCCAGACGGCCCCGATCAAGGATGAAAACGGGCAGATCACCCAGGTCATGGAGATGTCTACCAACATCACCCAGATCCGGCAGCTCCAGGATCATCTCTCCTCCCTGGGACTGATGCTCGGTTCCATGTCCCACGGCATCAAGGGCATGCTGACCGCCCTGGACGGGAGCATCTATCAGTTGGAAACCGGCCTCCAGAAAGAGGACCGGACCAGGATGGCCGCGGCCTGCGAGCAGATCAAAGAGATGACCGAGCGCATCAAGAAAATGGTTCTGGATATTCTCTATTACGCCAAATCCAGAGAGCTGCAGTATGCCCTTACGGATGTGCGGGAGCTTGCGGAAACCGTGGTGTCCATGATCAGTCCGCAGGCCCGTCACAAAGGGATCAACCTCGTGACGGAGCTGGAAAAGGATCTGGGGATCATTGAGATGGATCCCAACTGGATGCAGGCGGCGCTTATCAACTTCCTGGACAACGCCGTGGATGCCTGCCTCTTCGACCCCAAGGAAAAGGAGCATCGGGTGGTGTTCAGGGTGTCGCCCAGGGATCCGGAGACCGTCTGCTTTGTGATCGAGGACAATGGGACGGGCATGGACAGGCAGACCCGGGAGACCCTGTTCACCCTGTTTTTTTCCTCAAAAGGCTCCCAGGGCACAGGACTGGGACTGTTCATAGCCAATCATGTCGTCCAGCAGCATGGTGGCTCGATCACGATTCGGTCCGAACTGGGGGAGGGAAGCCGGTTTGAGGTTTGTCTTCCCCGGGTGAAAACTGATCACGCCAGGCTGAATGCTGTCCCGCAACCCCATCAAAACGTGGCTTTTTGAGCGGAATTTTTTGAGAATATTTTCGAACAAAAAAAGCGCTGTGCCGGACTTTTCAGACCGGCACAGCGCACTTGAAGAATAGAGCCGAACGGCTTGATCGTTAGTGACTGATCCTGGATGCCAGATCTTGAGTGATTGTGGCAAACTCTCGGGGCATGTTGGAGGCCAGGTTGGCAAAGACAAGCCGCTTGTCGTCAAATCCCAGCGCTTTCAGGCGTTTTTGGATCTCCCGGATACGCCAGGAGGCATAAGTGCTGCCCCGCTCGGACTGACAGTTGCCTTCATGGCAGGCCAGGACTAGCACAGCGCCGGCCCCTGAAGTGAAGGACCGGAGAATGTCCTCCACATCGATTTTCCCGGCGCAGGGCACCTCAATAAGGCGCAGCCGGTCAGGCAGTTCCAGGCCCATTTTATGTGCGGTTTGGGCGGCTTCAAAAGCGGAATTTTGACAGCAGAAGGCGAGGATGGAAGGCTGCTCTGCTGTGCCGACCTGCTCCTGGATGGCTGAATGCATGGCTTCGTCAGTATAATCCAGAAGCTGGATAGCGTCCATGGGGCATTCGGCCGCGCAAATCCCGCAGCCCTGACAGGCAATCGGCGAAATCACAGCTTTTTTTGCTTCCCAGGCGATGGCCCCATGGGGGCAGCAGCGGTAGCAGGTCAGGCAGATGACGCAACGGCCTTCGTCCACCACAGCCTTGCTTCCGGAGACCTGAATGGTTCCATTGCCCAGGAATTCCCTGACTTGCAAGGCCACGTCTGCCGCATCACGAATGGCTTGCTCCGGGGTCTTCACGGCTGCGGAAGTCCCGCTTGCAAAAATGCCCTCACGATTGGTTCCCACCGGAAGACGGTGAACATTCCCGGTCTGGAGAAATCCCTGGTCATCAGCGTCGATTCTGAGCACTTCACGGAGACGTTCGTTCTCCATGTCCGGCGCAATGCTTTCCTCAAGCACGATGCAATCCGGGGCCAGGTTGACATCCTGCCTGAGGGTGGGGTCTTTGAAGGAGATATTCAGGACGCCGTCCCGGATGGCGGCTTCCGGTGGACCCTCCGGCTTGATGCAGGTGACTCCCTGGTTCCTGGCCCGGGTGAAAAGCCGTTCCATGCCGTCAGCGCCTACCTTGACATTGCCGGCAAGGACGTAGGCCTTGCACTGTTCCAGTTCTTGGACGGCCATGGCGCTTTTGAGCACCCGCTCCGTGGCCACAGGGTTCCCCTCGTCGCCAAAGCCGGAGAGAAAGGCAATGGATGCTCCGCTGCCGTTTTTGATTTGGGCCTTTCCCGTTTCATCGGTTAGGAGTTTTTCCAGATCTCCGATGCTGAGTACGGTTTTCCCCGGCCGGAGATTGTAGTGCTCAAACAGGGGCAGACAGCGATAGCCCGTGGCCAGGACCACGGCCCCGATGTCCAGCTGTTCCGTTCCAGTGTCCAATTCCAGGCTTGCCTGGAAATTTCCTGAAAATCCGGTTAACTGTTTCAATCTGGCCCCGGTTTTCAAGCTGATGGAGGAATGTTGCTGGGCCTTGTTCCGGAGGTCTTGCAAGACTGTGTTCATTTCCGGATCATAACAGCATTCAGCATCGTCTCGAGCGCCCTGGTCCAGGACAAGCACCTGATATCCCTGCTCGGCTATCTTTTCAGCGGAAGCAAGACCGGACAAGCCGGCCCCGATAACCAGGACTTTCGTAGTGACAGTGAATTCAGTTTGCTGCGTTGCATGCTGTGTCATGACGGTGTGCCTCCCAAATATTTCACGGTTTCGTAGGCGGCCTTGCCGGATTGGGCAATGGTGTCGGCAATACTTTTGGGACCGGTGCTGGTTCCCGCGGGAAAAATCCCTGTTGTCTGTCCAGGCAGGGTGTCCGCCAGACTGTTCGCCTCGAAAAAACCGTCTTCATTCAGGGGCATTTTCGTCATTGCAGACAGCTTCCGGTTGTCGGGTCCGGGCATGATGCCAACGGACAGGACCACCAGATCGAAGGGTTCGGAGGTGAGGGCGCCCTCATCGCTCAGATGCACCAGATCCAGACAGTCATCCTCCCGGGGATAGATGTCCACGGGGATGTTTCGGACAAAGCGGGATTCGGAACGCAGCTGTTCGTACAGGACCGGAAATTCCTTGCCGGAGTTCTGGATGTCGATATAAAAGATGGAGACGTTCAGTTCCGGCTGTTTGTGCTTGGCCAGTCTGGCCATTCGCAGGGCATAGGGGCAGCAGACCTCGGAACACCAGAGATTGCCGAGACTTTCATCCCGGCTCCCGACACATTGAATAAAGGCCACCTGTTGGGGTTCCTTCCCGTCTGAAGGCCGGGTGATCTTTCCGTTTTCCCGCATGATGTGTTCCAGTTCCATCCCGGTGACCACATTGGGCAGTTTTTTATAGCCATAGGTGGGTTTCGCAGTAGGATCAAAAGGGGTGTAGCCTGTGGACACGATGACCGCATCTGCTTGCAGCTCTCCTTCAAACCCAAGTTCATCGATGTTTTGCGTGCCTGGGGGCAAAGGCCCGGAAGGGGCGCCGTCAGCCACAAACAAGGGCTCGTTGAGGTGAGAAAAGCCTTTCAAAAGGCTGTTGTCGCCTGAAGCAGGACTCTTGGTCAAACCGACCTTGAAAGCGGCTGCTTTTTCCAGGCTGTCGACTTCCGTGCGCAGATGCACCGTGATCTTCGGGTGGGCAAGGACCTGTTTGAGCATTTTTTCAACTGAACAGGCGCCGCATTGCTGGCAAGAGTCGGTTGCCTTGCAGGTAAAGCCAAGGGCCTGCCCCCCGAGAAAGCAGCTTTTTTCAACAAGGACCACCCGGATATCCCTTTTGGCAAGTTCCCAGGCAGCAGTGAGTCCTGCTATCCCCCCGCCGATGACCAGAACTTGTGTATCTTGAGTACTCAATTGGAACTCCTTTTTGTGCTTTTTATACTTCAGGCCTTGGCAGCATACCGGCCCTTTCGGCGATTTCCGGAACGCGGTGTTCCCACTCAATGGCCATCAAATGAATGCCGGCCACGCCGGGCATTTCTTTGAATTCCTGGATCTGTTCGCAGGCGATCTTGATCCCTTCTTCAGCCACGTTTTGTTTGCCGGCCTCCCGAAGGCGCCGGATGATGGCTTCAGGGACCTCCATGCCGGGCACTTTGGATTGCATGTATCTGGCCATACCCACGCTTTTCATAGGCGTGATGCCCATCAAAAGCGAGGCTTTTTCCGTGAGGCCGAGGTCATTGGCCTGTTTGACCCACTCCCTGGCTTTGTCCATGTTGTATACGCACTGGGTCTGGATAAAATCGGCGCCGGCCGAAATTTTCTTGGCCAAGCGGTGGATTCTCCATTCAAAGGGTTCGGCAAAGGGATTGGCGGCGGCGCCGATGAACATTTTGGGCGCTTCATCAATACCGCCCCCGCTTTGAAAGGCGCTGTCATCGCGCATCCCTTTGACCATGGCCAGCAATTGGATGGAATCGATGTCAAAGACCCCCTTGGCCTGGGGATGGTCCCCGAACACCTGGTGATCACCAGACAGACAGAGCATGTTGCGGATGCCGTGGGCCGAGGCGCCCAGGATATCGGCCTGCATGGCCAGTCTGTTCCGGTCCCGGCAGACCATTTGAAAGTTCGGCTCCACACCCTCTTGGAGGCAGATCAGGGAGGCGGCCCAGCTGGACAGCCGGACCACGGCCGTCTGGTTGTCGGTGACATTGGCGGCATCCACATGGCCTTTCAAATGGGAGATCTTTTCCTTCAGGGCCTGGACATTGCATCCTCTCGGCGGTCCCACCTCTCCGGTGAATGCAAAATGGCCGGCCTGCAGTATCCGTTCCAGCTTACTTCCTGATTTCATAAGCGTCTTCCTTTTTATGCCTTCAGCACGAGTAAATCTTCTTTCGGAAATATTTTATTGCTCTTTCAGGGCGGACGTGCGCTCTTCGTATCCCGGCTGGACAATGGTCCGGGGCTGCTGGTTCCGCCAGTCATTAGCCGGAGAGATTTCCATGATCTGTTGGAGACGGTCCTGCGCGGCCAGTCGCTCGTAAATCATATGCCAGGCACAGGGCTGATCCGGATGGATTTCACAGCTGGTGATGTTGGTCCCGCCGCAGGGACCGTTGAAAAGGCCCTTGGCGCATCTGGTCACCGGGCAAATACCGGCGGTCAGAGCCAGGACGCAGGTCCCGCAGGCCCGGCAGTTTTCCTCGTACCAGCCCACGCTTCGGTTCACGCCGATGCAGCTCGTATTCACGGCTGGAAAAACAGGTATGCGGGAAAAGCGTTCAGCCAGAAGCTGAACTCCGGCGCCGCAAGCCATGGAGAGCAGGGCGTCATATTCAGCCGCCTGCTCGTCAAGTTCCGACAGGAATTCCATGTCGCATTGCCGTTCCAGGGTCCTGGATTCAAATCGGGCGCCGGCAGTTTTGGGCGACAGGGTCAGTTCATTGGTTAATATCTCGGCTTCCTTGGAGCCGCCCGCCAGGCAGACCGCAACGCAGGTGCCGCAGCCGACGACGAGGACTTTATGATATCCAGCCACAAAGGACTGGATTTCAGGAATGGGTTTTCTCTCTGCAATAATCATGCGTCCTCCCTGAGGTGAAAAGCAATCGTGTTCCGCCCTACAAAAAATTGCATCAGCCATACTTGGAATCTGATTCCTCGTCAAGAAAATTGTGTGAAAAATGAAACAAGCAGTTGTTTTTTCGTTAATTCAATTGCTTAAACCGAAATGGCCGGATCGTCGGAGCCCTGCAAAGACCCCCTGCAGGTCCTGAGGATTTTCAGGCTTGATCTTTGGAAAAATTTATTGGATGAAAGATTTGTTTCACGAGGCGTTTCATCCTTTCATCATGGCCTGTGCAGGCTTGATGATCTCAGTTCAGAAAAAAGAGGCTCCTATGACCCTATCCATTGCGTTTTCAGGAAAGGGCGGGGTGGGCAAGACCACAGTGGCCGGGATGCTCATCCGCTATTTGATCGAAAAGGAACAAGGGCCGCTCCTGGCCGTTGATGCGGACTCCAACTACAACTTGAACGAAGTCCTGGGAGTTGCCGTGGAGCAGACCCTGGGCGGCGTCAGGGAGTCCATGAAAAAGGGAGATGTGCCGTCGGGCATGACCAAGGATCGCTTCATGTCCATGCGGCTTGAGGAGGCCGTTGTTGAAGAGAAGGATTTTGATCTTGTGGTGATGGGTCAGCCCGAAGGCCAGGGCTGTTATTGCGCGGCCAATACGCTGCTCAGTCAATTTTTGCTCAAACTGGTTGATAATTATGCCTCCATTGTGATGGATAATGAAGCCGGCATGGAGCATATCAGCCGTTTGACCACCCGGAACATTGACTATCTGCTCGTGGTTTCAGACCCTTCCAAGCGCGGTCTGCAAGCGGCGCAGCGAATCGCTGAACTGGCCCGGGACTTGAATATCGGCGTGCGGGAGACCTGCCTGATTCTCAATAATGTCAGGCAGGAAATGACGGCGCCCATCAAAGCGATGCTCGAGGGAACCGGCCTGAAACTTCTGGGCTCTGTGCAGGCGGATGAAACCATTGCCGAGTATGACCTGAACGGCCGCCCGACTTTTGAGCTTCCCAGGGACAACCCGGCTTTACTGAGTGCATTCGCCATTTTTGATTCGCTTTTCCAGAAGAGATGAGCAGTGTGTTGAAGCCCAGGGACAGACTTTGGATTTACTATCTACAGGGAAGGGTTTCCCGGGACGCCTTTGCGGATGATCCCGGTTTTGTCGGCAATTGGGAAGAGGAAGGGCATGCTTTTTTGTTTTTCAGCCGAGAGTCCCTGTCCCGGGTTGAGCAGCTGGCCCAGGGAAATCCGGAACTTTTGATCAAGGATCATTTCCGGAGCAGCTACGAAGAATGGCTGGGAACGCCGGTCCATGGCTTCCGGGTGGGACCGCTGCAGATCCATCCGGTCTGGGAGACAAATTTTGATCAGGGAGACGATGCCTGTCTGCTCAGAGTCGATCCAGGCGTTGTTTTCGGGGCCGGGAATCATCAGACCACTTCTGACTGCCTCCGGGCCTTGGTCGCGCTCTTTGAGCAAGCAGGCCCGGAGGCCGGCCATAGTATCCGCGCTCTGGATATGGGGTGCGGGAGCGGCCTGCTTTCCCTGGCTGCTGCCGGCCTGGGCTGTGAACGGGTCCTGGCTCTCGACTTGAATCCTCTGGCCGTTCGAACCTGCCGCAACAACAGCCTCCTTAACAATCTGGAGGCCAGGATTCTTTCGATCCAGGGACGGGCCGAAGAATGGGTTGATTGTCCGGCCGACCTGTTGCTGGCCAATATCCACTATGATGTCTTGAAAGGGCTTGTTCAGGCTCCGGGTTTTGACGGCAAAAGATGGTTCATTCTCTCCGGCCTGCTTCGCTCCCAGGCCCGGGAGATCCTTGCGGTCTTGAGACACAAAGGAGCCGAGCTCATCAAGATCTGGGACGAGGACGGCGCCTGGTTCACGATCCTTGGCAGGAATTGACATTTCCGATTTTCGATTGCCAATTGTCGAGTGAAGGTCTTACATTTTGAATATGGAAAAGCCATCCCAGAGTTGGGTGAAATATCTGACGCTCCCCGCTCCCAGTCTGGACAATCACAGCGGTGATCTGGACAGGCTGGACAAAAAGCTCAGCGAGCAATGCGGACTCCAGCATCTGAGCATTGACCTTGAGGCGGCACGGAGAATTCCGGAGATGATTTGCAGAGACCGGGAGACCCGGCTCCGGGTGACCGTGTTTCAGGACCGCAGGCAGACGATCATCACCGGCTTGGATCCGGCTGATCAGGCGGCTCCGGTTCTCGGGCTGGCCCTTGACCTGGGGACGACCCGCTACGTACTGCAAATCCTGGATATCGAGACCGGGACAATCCTGTGCAGCGCGGATCGGAAGAATCCGCAAAGCGCTGTGGGTCCTGATATATTGAGCAGAATTCATTTTACGGATAAGCCCGGGGGGGCTGAACAACTGCAGTCGCTGATTCTGGAAGACCTCCAGGCCAACATCGAATCCCTGTGCCGGGAGAACGGACTTGAGCCGAGCAGGATCTGCAATGTAGCTCTGGCCGGTAATACCGCCATGACCCATCTTTTCCTGGGGCTGCCCGCCCGCTGGATGATTCGGGAGCCTTATGTTCCGGCTTGCAATGAACCCGGATTGTGCCGGGCCAAGGATCTGGGTCTGAGGCTCCATCCCCGGGCCGGGATCTATTGCTTCCCCAATGCCGGGAGCTATTTCGGCGGCGACCTTTTGGCCGGCATTCTGTTCTCCGGATTGGATCAACAGGAAGACGTCGCCCTGCTGGTGGATGTGGGGACCAATGCCGAGGTTGTCCTGGGCAACAAGGATTGGCTCATCGGCTGCGCCGGAGCAGCCGGACCGGCCCTGGAGGGCGGAGTGAGCGAGATCGGGAAGCAGGCCGAACCGGGTATTATCGACAAGGTGCGCATCGATCCCGCAAGCCTTGAGTTTCAGGTCCAGACCATTGGGGGGCTGCCTCCCACGGGGATCTGCGGATCAGGGTTCATTGACCTGGCGGCTGAACTCTTTCGAAACGGACTTCTTGATTTCAGGGGAAAATTGTCGCCCTCCAGGCTGCCGGACCGTTTTGAGCTCCGGGACGGCACGCTGTCCCTGCGGCTGGTTCCGGCAGGAGCCTCCGGCACCGGCCGGGCCCTGCGTGTAGCCCAGCCCGAGTTCGACAGTCTCATCCGCTCCAAAGCGGCCATGTACACCATTCTTGAAACCCTGCTCGCGACTGTGGGCCTCGGTTTTGAGGAGTTGAGCCGTTTTTATGTCGCCGGGACCTTTGGGCAGTACATCGATCCCGAGTCAGCGATCAGCATCGGCATGCTCCCGGATATCGCCAGGGAGACTTTCCAAGCCCTGGGCAACAGTTCCCTGGGCGGGGCCACCCGTTTGCTGCAGGAGCCGGAAGCGCTTCCGGTCATTTGCAGGACTTTGGAACGACTGACCTACCTGGAGTTGAATGTTAATCAGGCCTTCATGACCACGTTCAGTGCAGCCAAATTTCTTCCGCATACCGATCGGAACAAATTTCCGTCGGTCAATTTTTTCTCAATGAGCGAAACCACGTAGACGGGCCGGTTCCTGTGTCGGACCGTCTGAGAGGAGGAAACCCATATGCCGAGAGTTTATTTTTTGCCTCATGAACGGGAGATCGATGTTCAGGAGGGGTCCACCCTGATCCGGGCGGCCCTGGAAGCGGGGGTGCACATCAATGCTTCCTGCGGGGGAACCGGGGTCTGCGGCAAGTGCCGGGTTTTGGTGGAAGAAGGCGAAGTGCAGGGGGGCATCAATGAGAAATTGGGCGAAGCCGATCAGGCCAAGGGCTACCGACTGGCCTGTCAGGCCACGGTTGTATCGGATTTGAAAATCAGAGTGCCCGTGGAATCCGAAATGGATGCCGCCGTGCTCAATGTCCAGGCAACACCGAGGCGGACCGCGCATATCCGGCAGGTGGACCTCCAGGATTTCAAGGAAAAAGGGCTGTTTCTCCCCCCGGTGGAAAAGAAATATCTGCAAATGACCCCGCCCTCGGCCGAGGATAACGCCTCTGATGTGACCCGGGTGGTCAACGCCTTGAAGCTGGATCATGACGAGCACCAGCTGGAGGTCGGCTTTTATTTGATTCGAAAAGTAGCGGATGTCCTCCGGGAGCAGGAATTCAAGGCCACGGTCACTTTGGCCAGGCCGGTGCATGAAGACGGGAAGACCGGCATCATTAATATTCAGGCCGGGGATACCGCAGCACGGAATTATGCCGTGGCCATGGATGTGGGCACGACAACCATTTACGGGCAGATCCTGGATTTGAACAGCGGCGAGGTCCAGGCGGAGTACGGGGATTTCAACGCCCAGATGAGCTATGGCGAGGATGTGATCAACCGGATCGTGCACGCGGAAAAGGGGAACGGACTTGAAGAGTTGACCACAGCGGTCCTGAAAACCATCAATAATGTGATCCGCCGGATCATGAAGAAAGCCGAGGTGGATCCTGAGGACATCTCCACCATCACCCTGGCCGGCAACACCACCATGACCCAGCTGCTGCTCAAGCTCAATCCACGCTATATCCGGCGTTCGCCCTATGTGCCGGCCTGCACCTTGTTTCCGCCCATCAAGGCCCATGAACTGGGAATCGAACTCGGGGATCACGTGCTGGCCCTGGTCTATCCCTCCATATCCAGTTATGTGGGAGGGGATATCGTAGCCGGCGTCATGGGCTCGCTCATGTATCGCTCCGAGGAGATCATTCTGTACGTGGATATCGGGACCAATGCCGAAATCGTGATCGGGAACAAAGACTGGATGGCCTGTGCTGCCTGCTCCGCCGGGCCCGCCTTTGAGGGCGGCGGGATGAAGTTCGGGGTTCGGGCGGAAAAAGGGGCCATTGAGGATTTTTCCGTGGATCCCGTCACCCTGGAGCCCATGAATTTGACCATCGGTCAGAAAAAGCCCATCGGCATCTGCGGATCAGGTCTGATCACCATGGTCGCGGTCATGTTTGAGACCGGGATCATCGACAACCGGGGGAAGTTCAATCAGGATTTAAAGACCTCCAGGATCAGAGAGCAGGACGGCATCTGGGAATATGTTTTGGCCTGGGCCGAAGAGACCGATATCGGCCGGGATGTGGTCCTGCAGGAACCGGATATCGACAATCTGATCAGGGCCAAAGGCGCGATTTACAGCGGCTGTTTAACTCTGTTGAGCGAAATCGGATTGTCCATCGCCGATCTGGATCGGATCCTGGTGGCCGGAGGCTTCGGCAGCTACGTGGACCTGGAAAAAGCCATGACCATCGGTCTTTTGCCGGAAATGGATCCGGACAAAATCACCTATGTGGGCAACGGCTCCCTGATGGGGGCGAAGATGAGTTCCTTGAACAACCGCATCCGCCGGGATGTGACCGAGGTCACCAAGAAAATGACCAATTTTGAACTCTCGGAGACCAATTCCTATATGGACAATTATATCGGGTCCTTGTTTCTGCCGCATACCAATCTGGACCAGTTTCCACGTCTGGAAGAACGGCTCAAGCAGCGGAAGCAGCAGATGAAAGAGATTGTGTGATTTTTTTCACAAACAAAGGGATTGCGGGGATCTTTTTTCGGGGAATATGAGCCGACGCCGGGCCGGTTCAGGTGCGTTCAACCCGCTGCGAATAAAGATGTTTTTCTATGCAGAGGCAGCAAGCTCAGCTCGTGCGCGCCTTTGTTGACAAGCCTTTATTTTGCAGTTAATTCAATATAAATTTTTCTCAAAAACCTCAATCTATAATAAGGAGTGGATATGGGTTTTGAAATGGTCAAGGAAAAATACACCGGCGGTATCCGAGAGGTTGTCCTGGGCAAGGGCGATCAGGCCGTCAAGGTCGGTGGGGAAGGGTGTCTCCCCTTTTATCAGTTTGAAGGGGACATTCCCAACAAGCCGAAGATCGCCATGGAAATCTGGGATATGGAGCCTCCGGAATGGCCTGATGCGGCAAAAGTGCCTTTTCAGGATGTTCTGGGGGATCCTGGGGCCTGGGCGAAAAAGTGCGTCTCGGAGTACGGGGCGGACATGATCGTGCTGCAGCTCAAAGCAACCGATCCCAATGAAAAGGATGTCGGCGCCGCGGAGGCCGTGAAGACAGTCAAAACGGTCTTGGAGGCCATTGAAGTTCCCCTCATTATCTGGGGCACGGCCAATGTGGACAAAGACGCCGAGGTCCTGAAGAAAATCGCCGAAGACTGTCAGGGCGATAATCTGGTTATTGGTCCGGTGGAAGACGCCAATCACAAGTCCATCGGCGCCGCGATCATGGGATTCGGGCACACCGCCATCGCCTCCTCGCCCATTGACATCAATCTGGCCAAGCAGATCAACATCCTGCTGGAAAACCTCGGCCTGAGCATGGACAAGATGATCATCGATCCGACCACCGGCGGTCTGGGCTATGGCATGGAGTATTCCTATTCAGTCATGGAGCGTATCAAACTGGCGGCCATGACCTTTGGGGACGACAAGCTGCAGCTCCCGATAATCAACAACCTGGCCAACGAGGTTTGGAAATGCAAGGAAGCCAAGCAGCCTCTGGAAGAAGATCAGACCCTGGGCGATCCAGAGAGACGGGCTATTATGATGGAGGCCGTGGGGGCTGTTTCCTATCTCATGGCCGGCTCCAATATTTTGATCATGCGTCATCCCGAAGCGGTGCGTATGACTCGGTCCTTCATTGATTTGATCACGGACGGGGGCTCGGCTGAAAAGGTAGCCGGCATCCGGAAAATGCTTCCGGATGTGGAGGTGGATTATGCCGCTTTGGCGCCGGAGCCGGATTTGACGATCAAGGAAGAGGCCAAAAAGACGGCCCCGGCTCAAAAGGCCGCGCCCAAGGAAGAGAAGAAGCCCGAGGCCGCCAAGGAACCCCCCAAGGAAAAAGAGGCCGCCGAGCCTGCCAAGGCGGAACCGTCCGCCGCACCCGAGTCAGCGAAAGAAGCCCCCAAACCTGAACCCGCGAAAGAAGAACCCAAGCCTGCCGCACCAAGTGCGGCGCCTTCGGTCGGACCGGCGCTCGGAGCCGAAGAGCTCAAGGCCATTATCCGGGACACGGTCAAGGAAGTGGTCACGGCCATGAAGGAAGAAGACAAGGCCAAGGCAGAGGCCAAGAAAGAGGCCAAACCCGAGCCTGAAGAGGCCAAGGAAGATCCGGCCAAGAAAGAGGCTGCTGTGGCAGCCAAGCTTGAGGCCGATGCCAAGGAGATCCGTTCCTCGTATGAGAAGAAAAGAGCCGGCCGAGCTGCTGAACCTGCTCCGGATCTTGGCTTGGACAAGAAGCAGCCTGAAAAAACCGATAAGATGATCTTTGGTCTGGATCTGATTCACAAACGGGCCTGAGATTCGTGGCCTTGCGTGTGACGATTTGAATGAGCACGAGATTTATAAAGGAGTTCCCTTATGGCAGAAGATAAAAAAGTCGAGAAGAAGAAAGCGGCCGTAACCAAGCTGGACAAAGCCAAAAAGGCCTATGATCCAAAAGAGGCCACGATTTGCGAGGCCACCCGGCAGATGCTGGAAAAATCCCAGCGGGACGGGGTGGAAACCGCTTATGATCGAGCCTTTGACATGAAGGCCTGTCCCATCGGGGCGGATTCGGCCTGCTGCAAGCACTGTTCCATGGGCCCCTGCCGTTTGAACGCCAAGGATCCCTACGGCAAGGTCGGGGTCTGCGGGGCGACCATCGACACCTTCCAGGCCCGGAATTTTGCACGCATGGTGGCGGCCGGAGCCGCGGCCCATACCGACCACGGCATGAGCATGCTGGATGTTTTCCGGGAGGTGGTCAAGGGCGAGATCAAGGATTATAAAATCAAGGATCCGGTTAAATTGGAAAGCGTGGCCCAGTCCATCGGCATTGAAACCGAAGACCGCACCGTTGGCGAGATCGCCATGGACCTGTATGAAGAGCTGGAGCGCACCTACACCCAGGTGGAGGGGGAAATCCCCTTTATGAAACGGGTCCCGGAAAAGACCCTGGAGACCTGGCGCAAGCTGGGCATTGTTCCCCGCGGTTCCATGCGGGAGATCATGGAGATGATGCACCGCACCCACATGGGCGTGGACCAGCATTATGAGAATATCGCCAGGCAGTTCAGCCGGACCGCCTTGTCCGACGGCTGGGGCGGCTCCATGGTAGCCACCGAGATCTCGGACATCCTCTTCGGGACCCCGACCCCGGTCCAGGCCGACGTGAATATGGGCTGTCTCAAGGAAGACATGGTGAACATCATAGTCCACGGCCACGAACCGAATCTCTTCGAGACCATGCTTGTCTCGGTCAATGACCCGGCTCTGGTGGAATCCGCCAAAGAGGCGGGGGCCAAGGGCATCAATCTCTGCGGCATGTGCTGTTCCGGGGCGGAAATGCTCTCCAGGCACGGCATCCCCCATGCCGGAAATTTCATGTCCACCGAGCCGATCCTGATCACCGGAGCGGTGGACGCCATGGCCGTGGATGTCCAGTGCATCAAGCAGGGGCTGGCTTCGGTGGCCAAATGCTACGGCTCCTATCTGTTCACCACCAATCCCAGATGCCACATCGAAGGGGCTGAGCATATCGAGTTCGTGGAGCATGATCCCAAGGCCTGCACCGACGAGGTCGTGGTCAAGGCCATCGCCCGCTTCAAGAACCGCACCGCCAAGGTGGAGATCCCCAATATCAAAAACGCCGGGATCCACGGTTTTTCCCACGAATACATCGAGTACATGCTCGGCGGGACCTTCCGGGCCTCCTACTGGCCTTTGAACGACAACATCATCAACGGCCGGATCCGTGGCATCGCCGGTGTGGTGGGCTGCACCAACCCCAGGGTCAAGCATGACTGGGTGCACGTGGAAATGGTCAAGGAGCTTATCAAAAACGACGTCCTGGTCCTGCAGACCGGGTGTTCCCAGATTTCCCTGGCCAAGGCCGGTCTCTTGACGCCGGACGCCGCGTATATGGCCGGCGACGGTCTGGCCGAAGTCTGCGAAACCGTGGGTATGCCTCCGGTGCTCGGCCTGGGCTCCTGCGTGGACAACAGCCGAATCCTTATTGCGGCCTCGGCCGTGGTCAAGGCCGGCGGCCTCGGGGAGAGCATCGCCGATCTTCCGGCGGCCGGGGCCGCACCGGAGTGGATGAGTGAAAAAGCCATCTCCATCGGCCAGTATTTTGTGGCTTCCGGGGTGTACACCATCTTCGGGGTGACCTTCCCGGTGACCGATCAGACGAAATTCAAGAATTTGCTCTTTCAGGGGATGGAAGATCAGGGGCTGGGCAAATGGGACTTTGCCGTAGATCCCTATGAAATGGCCCACAAAATGATCGCCCATATCGACAAGAAGCGCAGCGCCCTGGGAATCGACAAGGCCAGGGAGCGGGTGCTCATGTCCATGGACGACCGACGGACCCTGGAATAGGCCAAGCCCATCACCAAGCGCGTGGTTGAGCTGATGAGCACACTGAAGATGCATATATTTTTTGCTAGTTATACAGCAAATCCTCAAAAAAGGAGGACTCTATGTCGAGATTAGTCGCGTTTGCAGCCATTCAAGGCGGCTATAACGTTGTTTCAAAGGTGGAAGGGGAATACCAGCAGGCCCTGGAAACATTTGAAGCCGGGACCAAGGTCGGATTTCCCAATACGGCCTATTATCTGCCGGTCATCTATTCTTTGACCGGGATCAAGATCGAAACCCTGGAAGATATGCAAAAACCTCTGGATTTTGCGAAAAAACTCCTTCCGCCCCATATCAAGGGCAAAAATCATCTGCCCTACCTCGGCTCCCTGCTGGATGCAGGCATGGCCACCCTGTTTGCTTTTGAGCTGCAGGAGGCCTTGAAGATTCTGAAGAATCCGGATGTCTACCTTCCCAGCGCGGAAGAAATCGACGAAGACAGCGGCAAGGTCTGGATGGGACCGGCGGACGACGTGATCATGCGCAAGCGGGGCGTGGAGTTCGTTGACGGTTCGGCTCCGGGCTTCGCGGCCATTGTCGGGGCCGCTCCGGATGCGGAGACGGCCAAGGCCCTGGTTGAAGATTATCAGCGCAAGAATCTGTATATCTTCCTGGCCGCCAACCAGAACGGAACCACCGTGGCTGAACAGCTCCTGGAAGCCGATGTCCAGATCGGCTGGAACACCCGGATCGTGCCCTTCGGCCGGGAAATCTCTTCGGCCATCTTCGCCCTGGGCTTCGCCAACCGGGCGGCCATGGCCTTCGGCGGCATTGAACCCGGCGACTACAAACGGATCTTGAAATACAACAAGGACCGGATTTTCGCCTTTGTCAATGCCCTGGGCGATGTGAACGCGGAATGGGCCGGGGCCGCGGCCGGCTGCGTCAACTGGGGATTTCCCACCATCGCGGATACCGATATTCCGGAAATCCTGCCCACCGGAGTCTGCACCTACGAGCACGTGGTGGCCAATGTCCCCCACAATGAAATGTCCCAGCGCTCCATCGAGATTCGGGGGCTCAAGGTCCAGGTCACCGAGATCGATATCCCCTGCGCCTTTGGGCCGGCCTATGAAGGGGAGCGCATCCGCAAGGCCGACCTCCATTCTCAGATGGGCGGGGGCAAGACCCAGTGCACCGAGCTGGTCAAGATGGCGGATATGAATGATATCGAAGACGGGAAGGTGGAGATTGTCGGGCCGAACATCGGAGATATCAAGGAAGGGGATACCCTGCCCCTGGGAATCTATGTCCAGATCGCCGGCCGGGAATTCCAGGACGACTTCGAACCGATTCTGGAACGGCAGATCCACCATCTGGTAAACTATATCCAGGGGGTGATGCACATCGGACAACGGGACATCTCCTGGGTCCGGGTGGGCAAGCCGGCCGTGGAAAAGGGCTTTACCCTGAAGGATATCGGGGTGGTGCTGCACGCCAAGATGCATCAGGATTTCGGCAAGATCCTGGACAAGGTCCAGGTCACCCTGTACACCAAGCAAAAGGACGTGGACGAGCTGACCAAACGGGCCCGGGCCGAATACAAACAGCGGGATGAACGGGTGGAAAACATGCGGGACGAGGATGTGGAGACCTATTATTCCTGCACCCTGTGCCAGTCCTTTGCCCCGAACCACGTCTGCACGGTCAGCCCGGAACGGACCGGACTCTGCGGGGCCTATAACTGGATGGACTGCAAGGCATCCTTTGAGATCAATCCCACCGGCCCGAACCAGCCCATTGAAAAGGGCGAATGCCTGGATAAGGACCTGGGTCAGTGGAAAGGCGTCAATGAATTTATTTACAATGCCTCCAAGGGCGGCATTGACCATTATAATTTCTACTCCATTGTGTTTGACCCCATGACCACCTGCGGCTGCTGCGAGTGCGTGGCCGCGGTGCTGCCCTCCTGCAACGGGGTGATGACCGTGAACCGGGATTATCAGGGCGAAACCCCCTGCGGGATGACCTTCACCACCCTGGCCGGGACCATCGGCGGCGGGGCCTCCACCCCTGGTTTCGTGGGTCATTCCAAGTTCAACATCACCCAGCGCAAGTTCATCCGCGGAGACGGACCCAAGGACAAGGAAGAAGGTGGCCTGCTGCGCATGGTCTGGATGCCCAAGATGCTTAAGGAAGAGATCAAGGACCGGGTGGACTCCCGGGCCAAGGAACTCGGGATCCCGGATTTTCTGGACCGGGTCGCGGATGAGACCGTGGGCACCACTGAAGCCGAGGTCATGGAGTTCTTGAAAAAGAAAAAGCACCCGGCCCTGGATATGGATCCGATTATGGGCAGCTAGACCAGTGAGGCATGGGAATGAGTGTTTGATCGAAAATCCCTGTTTGGGCGCAAACTTGCCCGGATACGAGGAACAAAAGATGATGAAACCGAAGTGTATTTTTTTCAGATACATGAGGATTTCAGAATCTTGCCGTGACAAAGTAGATGGGTGAGTTTTCGTGCAAACACGAGGAACTATAAAGAGAAGGAGTGAGTGATGGGACTTACAGGAATTCAAATATTTAAGATGCTGCCCCAGACCAACTGCAAGGAATGCGGTGCAGCCACCTGCCTGGCTTTTGCCATGAACCTGGCTGCGGGCAAGGCCGAGTTGGACAGTTGCCCTTACGTTTCGGATGAGGCCCGGGAAAAGCTGTCCGAGGCCTCGGCCCCGCCGATTCGGCCGGTGAAGATCGGAAAGGGGGTGCGGGAGCGGACTGTCGGCGGAGAGACGGTTGAATACCGTCATGAGAAAACATTTTTCAATCAGCCGGCTTTTGCCGCGCTGGTCAATGCCGATATCGCTGAAGACGAACTCAAGAAAAAACTGGCGGTGTTCAATGCCTTTCAGTTCGACCGGGTCGGCTTCAATCTGCGGCCGGAGTTTTTGGCGGTCAAAGACGTGAATCAGGACGCGACAGCCTTTGCCAAAACCGCCAAACTCATTGCCGAGACCTCGGAATTCAACCTGATCCTCATGAGCCAGGACAAGGCGGTCATGGAAGCCGGGATTGAGGCCAGCAAATTCAAGCGGCCCCTGATCTACGCGGCCACCAAGGACACGGTGGACGACTATGGCCAGCTGGCCAAGGATAAGGAGTTGCCCCTGGCGGTAAAAGGGGAATCGGTCGATGAAGTCATGGAACTGTCTGAAAAACTGACCGGCATGGGGGCCAAGGATCTGATCCTGGATACCGGGGCCAGAGAGATCAAGCAGTGCTTTGAGGATCAGGTGGGCATGCGCCGGGCCGCCCTGCGGGCGAAGAATAAGTCCGTGGGTTTTCCGACGATTGCCTTCCCCTGCGAAATGGCCTCCAATCTGGATATGGAAGGGCTCATCGGCGGGATGCTGGTGGCCAAGTACGGATCGATCCTGGTGTTTTCCGATTTTACTTCGGAGCTGCTTTTTCCCCTGCTCCTGGAGCGCTTGAACATCTACACCGACCCGCAGCGGCCCATGACCGTGACCGAGGGCATCTACGAGATCGGCAAGCCGGACGAGAATTCCCCGATCATGGTGACCACCAATTTCGCTTTGACCTATTTCATCGTGGCCGGAGAAATCGAGGCCAGCAAAGTGCCCACCTGGCTCTTGATCAAGGACGCCGAAGGCTTGTCTGTGTTGACCGCCTGGGCCGCGGGCAAGTTTGCCGGGGACGATGTGGGTATGTTCATCAAGAAATGCGGTATCACCGACAAGGTGAAGAACCAGGAGGTCATCATCCCCGGGTACGCCGCAGCAATTGTCGGGGAAATCGAAGAAGAGCTTCCGGATTGGAAAGTCACGGTCGGCCCGCGGGAAGCGGCCCATATCCCGGCCTTTCTCAAGGCGCGCTAAGCTCATGCTCCGGAACTGCACAACACTCAACTCAAACAAAGGGGACTCATATGACAATGCTCTGTTTTGGTGAAAGCCTGAATGTCATGATGACCAAGATCAAGCGGGCTTTTAAGGAAAGGGATCCCAAGCCGATCCAGGAAGAGGCGCAGCGGCAGGTGGAAAAAGGCATGGATTATATCGACATCAACCTGGGGCCGGCCAAGAAGGACGGGGTGGAGCTCATGCCCTGGGTGGTGGAAACGGTCCAGGAAGCCTGCGATCTGCCCTTACTCCTGGATACCTCGAACATAGACGCCATCGAGGCCGGACTCAAAGTCTGCAAGCAGCCGCCGATCATCAATTCCATCATGTGCCGGCCGGAGCGCTACGAAAAAATGATCCCCCTGGCCGCGGAACACAATGCGGATTTCGTGGCCCTGATGTGGGGTCCGGAAGGACTGCCCCGGGACGAAAACGAGCGGGCCATGCTCTGGGTGGAACTCATGTCCGTGGCCAACGAGGCCGGGATTCCCAATGAAAAGATCTGGGTGGACGGCATCGTCACGCCGGTCAATGTGCAGCAGGATCAAGCCATGAAATTGATCCGGTTTTATGAGATGCTTCCGGACATGTCCCCCGGGGTCAGATCCACCTGCGGATTGTCCAATGTCTCCAACGGAGCTCCGGAGCATCTCCGCCCCATCCTGAACCAGACCTATGCCGTGATGCTGGAGAAATACGGAATGCAGTCCATTATCACCGATCCCCTGGACGAGACCATGACCGCCATCGCCAAAGGCCAGCGTCAGGACATCGTGGAGGTCGTGTACAAGACCATGGGCGGGGACGAACCGGATCTGAACTCCCTGTCCAAAGAACTCGGGGACTATGTCAAAACCACCAGGGTGATCATGGGCAAGTCCCTGTACTCCGACTCCTGGCTGGAGCTGTAAGGATTATCTGCAGACGGTACGCTGTCCTGGAGAATTCACCATCTGCGTACGAGCATGATCGAATATTAGGATTTATTTTAAATAGATATGTGTCAGCCCTGCCAGCGGCAGGGCTGACAGTTGAACCCCTTCCGATTTTGAATTGGAAGGGGTTTGCTTTTTTCAAAGTGTGCGTTGTTGACATAAAACGGTACTTTTTCTAAAATGATGTACAATCATCACTGGAAACTGGCCCGGGGTTGGATTGGACTTTTCAGTATTCCGCTCAGAACACTTGATGCGCTCCATCTGGCCCTCGCCTCTGTCCAAGGATTGGAACTTGTCACGTCCGATGCTCGGCTTTTCAAGGCTGCTGAGGAATTGGCCGTGAAAGCACGATTGATGAATTGAAATTGGAAAAGGAGCCGCTATGCCTTTGGATACAGACAGTCTCAGCCTGCTTCCCGAAGCCCTGAACAGGCTGAACGCCGCCTTTGCCCATTTGCCTGATGAGCCGCAGGACCAGGATCTCGAGGGGATCAAGAAGGTTCTAAACACGGTGGCCGAACGGATGGGCGACAACTACCCCTACCAGCACCCCCTGTATGCCGGGCAGATGCTCAAGCCGCCCCATCCCGTGGCCAGGCTGGCCTATGCCCTGTCCATGTGGATCAATCCCAACAACCACGCCCTGGATGGGGGCCGGGCCAGTTCGGCCATGGAAAAGGAAGCGGTGGGAAAAATCGCGGCCATGTTCGGCTGGCCCCGGCATCTAGGCCATCTCTGCGGCGGCGGAACCCTGGCCAATATGGAGGCCTTATGGGTGGCCGGCCGGCTTCGTCCCGGTACCTGCATCGCGGCTTCGAGCCAGGCCCATTACACCCATGCCAGGATTTCAGAAGTGCTTCAACTGGACTTTGTGGCGGTTCCTGCGGATTCCCGGGGCAGGATGGACATGGAGGCCCTTGAGGCAATACTGGAGCGGCAGACGGTCGGGACAGTGGTGGCCACCATGGGCAGCACCGGATTGGGGGCGGTGGACCCCCTGCCCGAGATACTCAGGTTGCAGGAGCGGTATGGATTCCGGGTCCATGCAGACAGCGCCTACGGCGGTTATTTCACCCTGGTGGACAACCTGCAGTCCGACGTCCGGCAGGCCTTTGATTGTCTGGATCGGACCGATTCCCTGGTCATCGACCCGCACAAGCACGGGCTGCAGCCTTACGGCTGCGGCTGCGTTCTGTTTCAGGATCCTTCAGTCGGGGCCATCTACAAGCATGATTCGCCCTACACCTATTTCAGTTCGGATGAACTCCATCTGGGGGAAATCAGCCTGGAATGCTCCAGGGCCGGGGCGTCGGCCGTGGCCCTCTGGGCGACCATGGAGCACTTTCCCCTGGACCGGGGCGGCGCCTTTGCCCGGGGGCTGGCCCGGGGGCGCGAGGCAACGGTGCAGCTCTATGAGCGGCTTCATGCAGATCCTCGATTCTTGACGGCCGTGAAGCCGGAGTTGGACATCCTGATCTGGGCCCCGAACGGAAATACAGCCAGCGAGATTTCCAGTCGCTCGCAGCTGTTTTTTGAACGGGCGGCCAGAGAGGAGCTGCATCTGGCCCTGGTGGGGCTGCCCCGCGAGCTGCTCGAATCCTACTGGCCTGATGTGGAGTTCGACCAGGACAGCGTGACCTGCCTCCGCTCCTGTCTCATGAAGCCGGAACACCTGGACTGGCTGGACCGGATCTGGGCCATCATGGACCGGGTGGGCATTGAAGATTGAAGAGTGAAGAGTGAAGATTGAAGATTGCTGCGGAAGCATTGAAGAAAGAAGATTGCAGCAAAAACAAGTCAAGATCGGCATCCGGTTTGCGCTGGAGGCGCAAACCGGATCTGAGAGCCCCTCGGATCCTCTTTCGTCTTCAGTTCGGCTCTTCAGGGGCCTCCGGACTTTTTGGAGCGGGCAGGCCGCTGCTTTCCCTCTCCTCCGCAAAGTTTCGGATTGTTCCGATCGGATCGCCGCTGGGCAGGACCATGGTGTAGTCACCGTTTTGGGTGTTGAGGATGCAGAAGACGCCCTGATCCCCGTGGACTTGAAATTTGGGACATTGTGTTCCATCTGAGGAAAATCCCAGTATGAGGAACAGACCCGCCGTGAGCAGGCATCCAATCAAAAAGCTTTTTCCGTTCATAGAGCACCTCACAAAAGGGTTACCGTGCCGGGACGAATTCTCCTGTTTGAATTGATGTGCTTTCAGGTCTATAATCAGCTTGGTGCGTCGTCAATGCTTGAATGAACTTGCGGCCATTCCGGTTTGAGGATCAGTCCGGGTCGAGGAGGAAGCTATGAAAACCATGCCCGCCCTGGTCAAGTCCAGGCCCGAGCCCGGACTCTGGCTTGAAGAGGTGCCCATCCCTGAAATCGGGCTCAACGATGTCCTGATCAAGATCCACAAGACCGCTATCTGCGGCACGGATCTGCATATCTATGCCTGGGACGAGTGGGCCCAAAAGACTATTCCCGTGCCCATGCGCGTTGGACATGAATTCGTGGGGACCATCGCCGAGTTGGGCGGCAATGTCCATGATTTTCAGGTCGGGGATATTGTTTCGGGAGAAGGACACCTGGTCTGCGGCCGCTGCCGCAACTGCCTGGCCGGCCGCCGGCACTTGTGCAAGGATACCCGAGGAGTCGGTGTCAACCGGCCCGGGGCCTTTGCCGCATACCTGTCCATTCCGGTGACCAACGTCTGGTACTGCGATCCGGATATACCCAAGGATGTCCTGGCCTGTTTCGATCCCTTGGGCAATGCCGCCCACACCGCCCTGTCCTTCGATCTGCTCGGGGAAGACGTACTCATCACCGGAGCCGGGCCCATCGGCTGCATGGCTGCGGGGATCGCCAGGCTGGCCGGGGCCAGGTTTGTGGTGGTCACGGATGTCAATCCCTATCGTCTGGATCTGGCCAGGAAAATGGGGGCTGATGTCGCCCTGGATGTCGGCCGGGGAAGCCTCGAGGAAGTCCAACAGACCTTGCAGATGAAGGAAGGTTTTGATGTCGGTCTGGAAATGTCGGGCAATCCTCAGGCCCTGCGCTCCATGCTGGGGAATATGTGCCACGGCGGCAAGATCGGTCTGCTGGGCATCCTGCCGGCGGATACGAGTATCGACTGGAATCTTGTGGTCTTCAATTCCTTGTTTCTCAAGGGAATTTATGGCCGGGAGATGTATGAGACCTGGTACAAGGTGACGGTGATGATCCAGACCGGACTGGACATCACCCCGCTCATTACGCACCGCTTTCCCTATACGCAATTTGAAGAAGCCTTTGCCGTGATGCGTTCCGGGCAGTCCGGGAAGGTTGTCCTGGATTGGGGGGATCAGTGAGGGCCGGACGGAGAATTCATGCGAACTGTGATTCTGTTGATATCCGAGGCCCGACATCTCCGCCTTATACCCTCCGCCGGCTGTTATGGAGCGTGATCCAGGCCAGGCAGGAAGCCGCCAGCAAGCCGGCGGCCATGATCAGGCTCAAGCTGCTTACAGGCAGGCCTAAATCCAGTAAAAAGCCCATCAGGACAGGGGCAATAGCGGTTGCAACCACCATGATCGCCTGGGTCAGAGATCGGATGGATCCAAGGTGGACGAGACCATAAAGCTCAGCCCAGACAGCTCCCCCGGCTGTGGCCGCAAATCCTTGGGTGACGCCGAGCAGGACCATATACAGCAGGGCCACCCAGCTCCCCCGCGCCACAGCGAGCAAAACAAGGCTCAAGAACATTGGAAGCAGGGTCAGGGGCAGGGTTCGGCCGGCGCCGAGGCGGTCGACCACGGGGCCGGCCAGAAGCAGGGCGAGCAGGTGGCCGGCGGCGTAGCCGGTAAAAGCGCCGGCCAGGATTTTCAGGGACCAGCCCAGAGCCTGGGCAATAGCCACTTGATGAAAAAAGAGAGCGGTGACCACAAAAGGCGTGACCAGGGTGGCGGGCAGGATCAGATAGAATCCCGGATCCCTGAGGACTTGGCTCCGAGTGCGATCATTGACGGAATCGCTGTCGGTGATCCTGACGTCATGACGCGGGGCCGGAGTTTTTCGGGACAGGAAGGCCAGGAGAGGGAAGATAAGCAGCAGGAGGACAGCCGAACCTGCCAGCCAGGCCCAGCGCCAATCCATCCTTTCCATCATGAACACGGCCCCCGGCGGCAGACAGGCTTCGGCCAGAGGGAAGCCAAATCCGGCCAGAGCCACCGCCTTGCCCCGATGTCTTGAAAAGTAGCGGGCTGCGGTGGTGATGCCCAGATGGGCCATCAGTCCCTGTCCGCCGAAGCGAATGAGCACAAATCCGAGACCTAAAAACAGAAAACTCGGGGCGCTGCTGATAAGCAGACAGCCGGCTGCCAGGATGCCTAAGGCCAGGGCGGTCACTTTGGGCAGGGACCAGGCATCGGCCAGGCTTCCAAAGCGCAGCAGCAGGAGGGCGCTGAGAAGCGTGCCTCCGCTATAGAGGCTGCCGTAGGCGGTGTGGGACAGCTCAAAGGCCTCCCTGAAGGCTCCGCCCATGACCGAGACGAAAAAAGTCTGGCCGAAACCGGATGCGGCCACTGCGAAAAAGGCGTACAGGGCCAGTCTGGGGTTGGTTTTGAGAAATTCGGGGATCACAGCTTGACGTCGCGGGGTTTGGTGAACAATTGAAGAGCCTGTTTTTTTTTCATGGAAAAGCTCAAAAAGTGGTTGTTGACAGGACACGAGAACCTCAGATTCCGATCAAGTGCATAATCCCCCGTTTCTCACCTTGTCAAGAACAAAAGAAACAATATACTGGATGTGCTTTCGAGCTGCATCGGAAATTTTAGAGAAAGGCCATGCCTGTAAGATCCTTTCGTATAGTCAGAAGGCTTGTCTGAAATTTAGCATTCAACCCTGCAACATATTGAATGGAGGCATTATGGTTCAGACTTCGACTCCGGACGATCAAGAATCCAGCACCGCTTTTTCCAAAAGAACCGACAAGAGTCATTCCAGGTTTCGCAAAAAAGTCGAAAACCTCCTGGAAACGGCGGATATCCGCATCAATGGCCACCGCCCTTGGGATATCCGGGTCCATAACCAGGCCTTGTATTCCCGCTTGATCGCCAAAGGCTCCCTTGGCCTGGGAGAATCCTACATGGAGGGCTGGTGGGATTGCGACAGGCTGGATCAGTTCTTCCACAGAATCTTACAGGCAGGGCTGAATGCCGGCATCAGCACGCCTGGTGAATTTTTCGATGTGCTGAAGTCAAAGTTTGTGAATCTTCAAAAGCCGAGCCGGGCCTTTCAAGTCGGACAGAAACATTACGATATCGGGAACAATCTTTTCCAGCACATGCTGGATAAAGGCTTGAATTATAGCTGTGGATACTGGAAGACGGCAACGACCCTGGATGATGCCCAGGAAGCCAAGCTGGACTTGATTTGTCGGAAAATGGACCTGCAGCCGGGAATGCGGGTCCTGGATATTGGTTGTGGCTGGGGCGGAGCCGCCAGGTTTATGGCTGAGCGTTATCAGGTGGAAGTGGTCGGTATCGTGGTATCCGAAGAGCAGGCGAAATTCGCCGGGGAGTTGTGCCGCGGTCTGCCCGTGGAAATCCGCCTGCAGGATTATCGAAGCCTCCGGGAAACTTTCGATTGTATATTTTCCATCGGCATGTTTGAACACGTCGGCCACAAAAACTACCGCACTTTTTTTCAAGTCGTGGAAAGATGCCTCAAGGAAAACGGACTCTTCCTGCTGCACACGATTGGCAGCAAGCGTTCGGTGACCCGGACCGATCCCTGGCTCAGCCGTTACATTTTCCCGAACTCGATGCTCCCGTCCGCCAGACAGATAAGCGACGGCCTGGAAGGATTATTCGTTTTAGAGGACTGGCATAATTTCGGAACGGACTATGACACAACCCTGATGCACTGGTACCGCAATTTCCATGCAAATTGGGACGCCATCAAAGAGGATTACGACGAAACCTTTTACAGGGCCTGGAGCTATTATCTTTTGTCCTGTGCCGGATCTTTTCGGGCCAGGCACAATCAGCTCTGGCAGATCGTTCTCTCCCCCCGGGGGGTTGCGGGCGGGTATCAATCCGTACGATAGGCGTCACGTGCTTCCCGCCTTATTCTTGAACATCCTGCTGATATTCCGGGCTACAGATTGCAGGGGATCACAATGTATGTCAAAGGGAGAGCGATGGGCGAATCAACAACGGAATTTGGGTTTGAAAATCATCAAAAGCAATGACTGGAAGCCCCTGGCCTGGATTTTTTGCCTGACCGCCGGGCTGCTGGTCTGGGCCAGGCAGGCTTCGCCGTTGCCGGTGCTTTTGGCTGATCGCTACCTGCCTGGCGGCGGGTTCGTGGAAATCCTTGTCCTGGGGGCGTATGCCGGCTTTGTAGGCCAGGTCATGCTCAACGCCCCAAGGACTGCCAGAATCAGAGCCAGAACCTGGTCCCTCTTTTCCCTGGTCTTCTTTGTCCAGTTCATCCTGGGTCTTGCCGG
Organism: Desulfohalobiaceae bacterium S24; assembly: GCA_011389765.1. Lineage (GTDB taxonomy): Bacteria > Desulfobacterota > Desulfovibrionia > Desulfovibrionales > Desulfothermaceae > JAABTT01. The sequence continues at coordinate 68,978 of JAABTT010000009.1, forward strand.
TCTGGAACGGATGCTCATGACCGGGGACCTGCATCTGCCCATACCGGCCTTGATTCTGGCCGGACCTCTCTATCGGGGGCATGGGCTGTTTATGCCCATCCTGTATGGGTCCACCGTGCTTCTGGTTGGACCGGCTTGGTGCAGCTACCTCTGTTATATCGGCGCCTGGGACGATGCGGCCTCCCGGACTCGTTCCGATCCCCCAGTCACGATTCCCGTATGGGCCACCCATGTTCTTCGTCCCTTTCTCCTGGCGGCCATTGTCTGCATCGCCCTTGTACTGCGCAGCCAGGGCGCGTCTGTCAGTCTGTCTGCAGGTCTGGCTATAGGGTTTGCCCTGTCTGGGGCGGCGGTCATGATCAGCCTGTCCAGGCGGTCAGGGCAGATGGTTCACTGCACGGTGGTCTGCCCCATCGGCCTGATCAGCAACCTGATCGGAAGGATCAGTCCCTGGCAAGTCCGGATACATCAGGGGTGCACCCTGTGCGGCAATTGCACCCGAGCCTGTCGGTACAGCGCCCTGAAACCCATTGATTTGCAACTGGGCAGGCCCGGTCTGACCTGCACCCTGTGCGGAGACTGCATTCACCAGTGCCCGCACAATTTGATCGGGTATCGTTTCCCCGGCCTGTCCTCCAGTCAGGCCAGAACAGTCCTCCTGGTCCTGGTGGTCAGCATCCATGCTGTTTTTCTCGGGGTGGCCAGAATCTGACGGAAATCGCCTCAGGATTTTGCTGCACATCAGCCTGGAAAAGAAGTCGGTTTCACAGAGATACTCGGACGTCTTTTGACTGATCTGGACAAAGAAAAAATGGGAAATTACCTGTCGCAGAAACTTGCAAAGGGGGCGGTATGAATG
>JAABTT010000090.1 GCA_011389765.1 Desulfohalobiaceae bacterium S24
CGGGACCTGAACAAAAAACCCACTCATCCCCCGGTGGAAAACGAAGCCCGAAACGCTCTCTCCAACCTAAAGGGCAGCCTGGCCCTGGCCCGGGCCTTGGACAAAGATTCAGCCAGGGACGAATTCTTCATCAATGCCGCGGACAACCCGGATCTGGACCACGCCGGCGAGAGCGACGAAGGCTTCGGCTATGCCGTATTCGGACGGGTGGTGGACGGTCTGGACGTGGTCAAGAAGATCAACTGGAAAGTGGTCAAGCCCAGGCCTGACTTCCCGGAACTGCCCAAAGACGAGGTACTTATCAAATCCATCCGACGCTTTGCCTGAAACCATGTCCCACATACATCCATCACAAATCCGACTCGGCTATTTTTTGGTCATCCTGGCCGCGATTCTGTTCGCCATCTCGGGCACAACCGCCAAGTTCCTCTTCAACAGCGGTTTCACGGCTTTCCAACTGATCCAGCTGCGCATCACCCTGGCCTTTGCCGGTCTCCTGCTCTGGCTCTGTATTCGTCATCCACAAAGCCTCAAAATTTCCCGCAAGCACCTGCCCTACTTCTGCTGCCTGGGGGTTTTCGGAATCGGCGCGGCCCAGTTTTTTTATCTGCTGGCCATCAGCCGCATCAACGTGGCCTCGGCCATCCTGCTCCATTATACCGGACCGGTCTTCGTGGCCGTGTATGTTGTTCTCGTCCGGGGCCGGAAATTGAGCATCCACACGATCCTGGCCATCATCGGCACTCTGCTGGGGTGTTATTTCATGGTCGGGGCCTACAACCTGGAGCTCAACGCCTTGAACTGGACCGGCATCCTGGCGGGTCTGCTGGCTGCAGTGGCTTTTGCCGCCTACTCGCTGATGAGCGATTACGGCATGCGAACTTACACGGCCTGGACCGTTTTGCTCTACGGCCTCCTCTTTGCCGCCGTCATGTGGAACGTCCTGCACCCGCCTTTGGACGCCTTTTTCCACAGCTACTCCGCCGTCCAATGGAGCTGCATCCTGTTCATCGGCATCTTTGGAACCATTTTTCCCTTCGGGCTCTATTTTGAGGGCATCAAACGCATAGAGCCGACCCATGCCAGCATAACCGCAACCCTTGAGCCGATTTCAGCCGGGGTGTTCGCCGCCCTGTTCCTGGGAGAACTCATGGCCCCCCTCCAGATTTTCGGCGGTTTGCTGGTCATCGTCTCCATCGTCCGGCTGCAGCTGCACAGCGCTGCAAGCAAGCCGATTCCCATCGACTGAACTAGTTTCCTGTGGACAAAGCTCAATAACGCCCCGCGTACAGGAAGACTTCCGGGAACCGGATAACTCGCAATTTTTCATTGAAGGAACTGACCATGAAGCACAAACGGGCCCGCATTCTCATCCTGGGGGTAGGCAACATCCTCCTTTCGGACGAAGGTGTCGGGGTCAGGACCGTGGAACAGCTGGAAAAAATCCATGCCTTTCCTGAGGAGGTGGAACTTCTGGACGGCGGCACCAGCGGCATGGAGCTGATCTCGCACATCGAAAACAGGGAACATCTCTGGATTATCGACGCCGTCAAGCAGGCCGGCCTGCAGCCCGGCGATACAATCCGCATCGATCTGGACGATCCGCCGGCCTATTTCCAGCAGAAAATCACCCCGCATCAACTGGGCTTGTCCGACGTCCTGGCCGCAGCCTCCTTGACGGACTGCCTCCCTGAACACATCAGGCTCTATGGCATCGTGCCCCTGAGTCTTGATACCGGAATTGATTTGACTGAGGCAGCACGCAGGGGGATGGAAGAGGTCGTGGGCAGGATTCGTGGCGATCTTCAGGAAATGGGGATCGGAAGCCGAGCAAAAGTTCAAAGTTCACGGTTCACGGTTCACGGTTAAGAAGAAAGAGGGCTTTAAGTGGCTTATCGGTTCATCTCTGTTATAGAAGACAAGAAAATGTGTTGCTCCGAAGCAGTTGGAGTCTTTGTCGAATTTCAAATTTCGAAGTAAACCTGGAACCTTTGGGTTGCGGGCGGTTACCAGTTTCTTGTTTTTTAGACAGAGATTAACCGATGTCTAATCCTCAAAACTGAATTTATTTTCCCGGAACAGTTTTAAACAGGCCTTGACCGCATCTTCGTCAAATTTCACATCCATGTTCCGATTGATCTCCTCCAGGGCCAGCTCAAGGCCCAGGGCCGGCCGATAGGGGCGGTGCGAGGCCATGGCCTCCACCACATCCGCCACCGCGAGGATTTTCGACTCAAGCAGGATATGGTCCCGGGTGAGCCCCTGGGGATACCCGCTCCCGTCCAGGCGCTCGTGATGCTCCAATACCATGCGGGCAATGGGTCTTGGAAATTCAATATCCTTGAGAATCTGATAGCCGTTGTCGGAATGGCATTTGATGAGATCGAATTCCAGGTTGGTGAGCTTGGTCGGCTTGCTCAATATTTCGGCCGGGATGGAGAGCTTGCCCAAATCATGGACGATGCCGGCCATATGCAGGCCCGCCGCTTCCTCCCGGCTGAGTCCCAACTCCTGGGAAATGGCCAGGGCCAGGGCGCTGACCCGTTGTTGATGACCCGCGGTATAGGGATCCCGTGATTCAACAGCCAGGGACATGGCTTGAATCACTCCGGACAAGGTCTTTTGAAGCTGTGCGGTTCGCTCCATAACCACTTTTTCAAGATCCTTGCGGTATCGCTTCTGCTCACTCTCCAATCTCTGCCGCTGCAGCGCATTGCTGACATTGATCAAGAGTTCATTCAGTCGGTAGGGCTTGATCACATAGCCGTAAGCGCCGATTTCAAGGGCGGTTTCCGCCAACTCGCGATCGTCCTCTCCCGTGACCATGATTACGGCCACGTCGTTATACTCTTCAGAAACATACCGGATGAGGTCGATGCCCGACTCGCCGGGCATCTTTTGATCGCAGAGCATGAGATCAAAATGCTCGTTTTTGAGAAATGCCCGGGCTTCTTCAGCATTTGAAGCCACGGCACAGGTGTATCCGTCAAGCTCCAGCATATTTTTCAACATCATCTGCAGGTGCTGTTCATCATCAACAATAAGTATCCGAGCCTGATTTTTAGCCATGAATCTCTTTCCTCAATACCTGCACTCACCTGAAATTACGCTTAAAATACGCCGCTGCTCGGACCGTCACAAGGCTTGAAGGGATAACATCTTCTTTTTGGCTTATTTTTCAAGAAAATTCAATCCGAAAATCACAGCCGCCATTCGCAATGGTACTCATCCGCTTATACTTTGCTTATCTTTGAGCTACAAATCAAGCACATGGAAAGAAGAGTTGAGCCCACGGATCACACTGATTGACACGGATAGACTTTCTTTCTTTTGGAGGTATCGCCCTTGGCGCGGCGTAGCTGAAAGCGAAGCCTGGCAGGGCGATGACTCCTTTTGCTGCTGGGTCTTCTTCCAGCAGCAAAAAAGTTTTTTTCATTATCCGTGTCAATCCGTGTGATCCGTGGGCAATCATCTGCCTTCTTTCATTTTCAAAGTATCGACGGAAGATTACCTTATCAATGCGCCCCCTGCAAATAGTGAACAGCCTGCTCCAGACCGTTCAGCGTCAATTCAAACATCGGGAAAATCTCGCGGATCTTGCACAGGGTCATGGTGTAGGGCCAGGTATGAGCCGGTTTCGGGTTGAGCCAGACCGAATAGGGAAAGGCCTCGGCCAGGGCTTGGAGCCGCTCCAGACTGGGCAGTCCTGATTTGTCTTCAATATGGATCGATCCGTCCGTGGCCATGAGCTCATAAGGGGCCATGCTGGCATCCCCAACCAGAATAATCCGCGTCTCGGAATCCTTGCGGAGCAGATCATCAAGCTTGTACGGCCTGCGGATTCTGGGCGGATCTTCCCAGAGGATATCATAGATCGTGTTGTGAAAGAAATAGGTCTTGAGATCCTTGAACTGGGACCGGGCGTAGGAAAACAGGGTCTGGACCACATCCACATACGGATCCATGGACCAGCCGCCGTTATCCACCGCTAAAACCACTTTGAGCTTGTCCCTCAGCCGCCGGTCATAGGCGATCTCGATCTCGCCGCCGTTCCGGATGGTCTTGCGGATGGTTTGATCAATATTGACCTCGTCTTTGGGACCGACCGGGAGCAGGTTTTTCAGATGCCGCAAGGCCACTCCCACCTGGGCCTGGCTCAGGGGCACATCCGTGGAGTAATGCATATAGCGCCGGTCCATGGCCACCTTGACCGCGGATTTCCCGCCGGAAACGCCGCCGACACGCATCCCGCCCGGATGGTAGCCTGAATGGCCCACCGGCGACGTGCCTCTGGTCCCGATCCACTTATGCCCCCCGTGGTGCTCTTCGCTCTGCTCCTGGAGACGATCCATAAAATACTGCACCAGCTCCTCAGGGGACATCCCCGCGAGTTCCTCTTCATCAAGGCCCAGAGCTTCAGCCAGCTGTCCCGGCTCCTTGAGCCAGTCCTGAAGCAGATCCCGGACCGCCGCCTCCAGTTCCAGGCCCTCGGACAGATCCAGTTCCTGCCCTTGGAAAAAATGGGCAAAGACCCGATCGTAGCAGTCAAACTGCCGCTCGGACTTGACCAGTATCGACCTGGCCGCGGTGTAAAACTCCCCGAGCGTGGTGATCAGTCCCAGCTGCAGCGCCTTCTGCAGACGCAAAAACGCGGTGGGGGTCACGGACACCCCGTGATCACGCAGGAGGTAGAAAAACTGGTTAAACATCCTTACAGTCGGAATCAATTGATTGTCTAGTGATTCATAGAGTTTCGTGCTGAAATCGTCTCATACTGTGCCCATCGCAATTGATACCTCCTGTAAGGATATAATTTCACAAGACGTATCATTACTGGATTGGACAACCTGCAATTGAGTCATAAAAGAAAACCACCTTGTGAACGAAATCCAGTTTTGGCCTTGAGCCAAAACTGGATTTAGAACCGCATCCTGGGCAGCTGATTCCCGGCCAGTTCATAATCGCCGCTCTTTTTGAAGAGCACCCCGAGATAGGGGATCCGGCCCTTTTTGACCTCCTGGGGTTTGAAATCCCGATCCTGATCCAGGGCTCTGATCCAGTTGATAAGCTCCCGGGTGGCGGGCTTTTTTTCAATCCCCTGAAATCCGCGCATCTGATAAAAGGCTTTGATGCAATTGGTTTTCAGCTCCTGATCGAGATTCGGGAAATGCACCTCGATGATGCGCTGCATCATCTCCGGCTCCGGAAAGGCGATGTGGTGAAAATTGCAGCGGCCGAGAAAGGGTTCGGACAGGTCCTTTTTGGCATTGGAGGTGATGATGATCACCGGCCGGTGCACGGCCCGGATCGTCTTGTCGATTTCAATGATATCGAATTCCATCTGATCCAGGATGTCCAGCATATCGTCCTGGAAGTCGCTGTCCGCCTTGTCGATCTCGTCAATGAGCAGCACGACCCGCTTTTCCGCCTGAAAGGCCTGCCCGATCTTGCCCATTTTGATATAGTCCTCGATATTGCTCACGTCCCGGCTTGAGTCGGCAAAACGGCTGTCGTTGAGCCGGGTCAGGGTGTCGTACAGGTACAGGGTGTCCTGGAGCTTCATGGTGGACTTCACATTGAGCACCAGAAGCCGCATATCCAGGGATTCGGCAATGGCGTGGGCCAACATGGTCTTGCCGGTGCCCGGCTCTCCCTTGAGCAGCAAAGGCATCTCCAGGGCCATGGAGATGTTCACGATCTGGGCCAGTTCCTCGTCAAGCACGTAGCTGCTGGCATTTTGAAAAGAAGCCTGCAGGCTGTCTTCAGAATACATGGTTCCTCCGGGAAAAATTGAATGCGTTAAGGGCGATACTTCCAAAAGAATTGGCTTTTTGCCATGCCGCATGGCGATGGCATTTGCCTGCCAGCCTCTTATTGCTGGCAGGCAAAAAGAAAACCTATTCGCGTTTATTCGCGTGATTCGCGGGCAGTCAGTCTTTTTTAGATAATGGATCGGTCGCCCTATAAGAGGAGTTTAGCAGAATGTGGGCAGGGATTCAAATCGTGTATTCAGCATCCTGGGCCACGGCAAAACATTCGATCGGGCTGTTTTGATCCTGCAGGCGCTTCCTGCAGCCGGAAACCAGGGCCTCGAGGTCCTCATCGCTGCGATCCCGGTTGTGATGGAAAAGCCCCAGAGCCTTGACGCCGGACTCCAAGGCCAGCCGGAGGGTCTGCTCCACAGTGGAATGCCCCCAGCTCCTGGTCCGCCGGTATTCCGGCGTGGTAAACTCGGCATCGTGTATCAGAAGATCGGCCCCGGCGCAAAAAGCGGCATAGTCGCTGAAGGTCCTGCCGCCGGGGTGCTCATAGCCAAGTTCGTTATCGGTGAGAAAGACGAACACCCTGCCCCCTTCAGTGAATCGGTATCCCAGGCCCCCATTGGGATGGCTCAACAGGATCGGATCGATCCGGATGGAGTCGACACAAAAACCGGCCAGATCCTGCCGGCGGAAGGTCAGGTGATCCATGAACAGGTCAAAGGAGAGCGGGAAAAAAGGCGGAACCATGAGGGCGTTCAAGTGCTGCAGCATACCGGCCTGGACCGGTTCTAGAGAATGGAGGCTGATATCGTATCGGCTTGTCAGAAAAGGGAGATAATAGGGAAAACCCAGAACATGGTCCCAGTGGAAATGGGTGAAGAGCCAGTGCAGATCGCTTCCCTGATCAGGGTCCTTAATTTCCCGGGACAAACTCCTCAGTCCGGTGCCGGCATCAATCACCAAGCGAATGCCGTTTTCCGAAAGGATCTCCAGACAGGTGGTATCGCCGCCGTAACGGCTGAAGCGCTTCCCGGAGACCGGGAAGGAGCCTCTCGCACCCCGGACCCTGATCAGCATACCCCGCTCTCATATCTTGCATCAGAGGGCACTTCCTGAAATCTTTCCTTGATCGCCAGAATGATCTCATGAATGGACAGGAAGACCTCGATCAATTCCGGATCAAAGGCCTGACCGGCTTCCTCCTGCAGGACCTGCAGGACTTTACCCTCGGGCCAGGGTTTTTTGTAGCAGCGTTTGGAGCACAAGGCATCATACACATCAGCGATGGCCGTGATCCTTCCTTCTATGGGAATCTCCTCCCCCTTTTTTCCCGGGCCAAGCTGTGGCGGTCCTTCCGCAAAAATATCGTCGATTGCCCCGGGGTATCCCTGACCGTTCCATTTTTCATGATGGGTCAAAGCCACGTTGTAGATCATCCGGTCCAGATCGGTGTTCGGGTCGGCGAACAACCTGGCCCCGTACACGCAATGCCCCTTGACCGTTGCGAATTCCTCCCGGGTCAATATGCCGGGCTTTTTCAAAATCAGATCCGAGATCCCGACCTTACCCACATCATGCAGCATGGCGGCCAGGCGCAGAGAATCCTTCTCCCGTTGAATCCGGTCCGCGTCAAGATGGTGCTTCAAGGCCCATCGATGATAAATCTCCGCGGCAATAGAACCCACGCGGTAGACGTGCCGGCCGGTTTCATAGGGATCGTGCAGCTGGATCATCCTGATCATGCGCAGGACAAAATCCCGGGTCATCTGACAGCGCTCGATCACTTCGGCCGCGGGAAAGGCAAACAGAGGCAGATACTTCTTGCATTCGTCTGAAAACGGAACTATCTGTCCCTGGGCATCTTTGGCATTGATGAGCTGCAAAACACCGCAGAGTTTATTCTGGGTGGTTCTCAGGGGAATGACCAGCATGGACCTGGTCCTGTAGCCGGTCTCCCGATCAAAGGAGGCATTGAAACAATACGGGGCGTCATCCTCAAGTGCATAGACATCGTCAATATCGAACATTTCTCCGGTCGAAGCGGCATAGCCGACCAGGGAGTTGCTGTTGATGGGGATTTCATGGCAGGTGTAGAGATGCTTATTGTCCGCATGGGAAGTGAACAGCGTATCATTGTGCACATAGGAAAAGGAGAGCTGTCCGTCCCGATTCAGATAGATGGTCCCGGCATCGGCATTGGAGTATTGTCTCATTTCCAATAAGAGCCTGTCCATCAGGGATTGAATGTCATTGAAGCGGTTCAGGTGTTCAATAACTTTTAAAATATGGTTCAAGGTTTTGGATTCGTTGTCCATAACATCCCCCAGCAGCTTAGAAAATCAACCGAATAGAGGCGTCTTCGCAGCACCCGAAGCAATCTTGTTTATAAGACGTAATTGTTTCGGAAGCAAGCCTTTCAGGCTGAATCGGTCCATAATCGTCTGTCTGGCCTTGCTGCGGATCGGTCCCATAAACGACGGGTATTCCAGGACCCCGAGGACCCGCTCGGCGATTTTTCCCGGAGAGAAAAAATCCGTGAGAAAGCCGTTTCGCCCGTCCTTGATCACCTCCCGGACCGGCCCGGTGTTCGATCCCACCACGACACAGCCACAGGCCATGGCCTCCAGCAGGGACCAGGACAGCACAAAGGGCCGGGTCAGATAGACATGGGCTGAAGAGGCCTGGAGGACCTTCTTGTATTGTCCGTAGGGCAGGGCCCCCACAAAATGAACCCGCTCCGGATCCGGGCGCACGGTTTCAAGCATGGCCTGCTTGTAGGTTTTCCCGTCAGGCCGCTGTGGACCGTAACAGACCCGGTCCGTGCCGGCGATGATCACCTGGCAGTCCGGCCGTTTCTCCAGGATCAAAGGCAGGGACTCCATGAACTGGGGAAACCCGCGATACGGCTCCATGCCCCTGGCCGCATAGCTGACGATCTCCGTGCCCGGCGGCAGATACAGATCACTTAGCTGCAGGCCTTCCTGCTTGGCCGGCTGGAAAAAATCCGTGTCGATGCCGTCGTGCATCATACTGATTTTGTTCAAAAATTCTTTTGGAAACTGGCTTTTCTGCCAGGCCATGGGACAGATCCCCTGATCGCAGGCCTGAAGGTCATTGAGAATCGGAATATTCTTCAGCCTGAGTCGACACCGGGCCTTGAACGAAGGCTGTTTTTCAAGCCCAAATCCGAAATCGGCCCCTCTGGGATCGTAAAACCACTCAAAATACCCCAGAAACGGGGTGTCCGGAAAGACATCCTTGACATACAGCGTCGTGCCCCAGCCGGAATGGCCATAGATGACATCAGGAGTAAATCCCCGGGCTTTCAACTGGAGCAAAGCCTCAGCCACGGCTTTTCCCTTTACATGCGCCCTGGCGACCGGATCCAGCTCTCCGAATCGCGCTGCTTCCTCGGGCGGATCCTGATACACCAGCTTGTTGACCCCGGGTATTTCCCATTCCGGGCGGGGGGCTGCAGTGGCAAAGACCACGGTCACTGCCTGGTCTTGGCCCAGGGCCTGGGCAAGGTGTCGAAACTGCGCCGGAAAGTTGGGATGAATCAGGAGCACCCGCACGCTTAACGCTCCTGCAGGGAAAAACTCAGGGTGTTCAGGAAGGGGTCCAGCAGGTAATCCAGCACACTTCGAGTGCCGATGTGGATATAGGCCATGACCACCATTCCCGGGTACAGACGGTATTTTTCCCCGCGGGCTTCAAAATAGTCCTGGCCTGTTTCCAGCATGACCTTGTAAAAGGTCCGGCCCTGATTATCGGTGATGGTATCCGGACTGACGCTGAGGACCTGCCCTTCCAGCTTGTCGAATTTGCGGGCGTCCCGGGAGGCCAGCTGCAAAACAGCGTTTTGACCGGCCTGGACATAGCCGATATCCTGGATGGGCAGATGGGCTTCGATGATCAGTTTGTCTTCGGAGGGCACGATTTCCGCAATGGTCTGCCCGGGCTTGATCACCCCGCCCTCGGTGGACAGAAAAAGGGACTTGACCACGCCTTCCACCGGGGAGCGGATCACCGTGCGCTGGAGACTGTCCGCGAATTTTTTGAGACGCTCGGTCAAGGCCTTGTGCTCCTGCTTGCACTCCTTCAATTTTTCCGAAGCGGTCTCCTTGAAGGCGAAGCGTTCCTTGTTCAAGTCCTGGACCGCCTCCTTCAGGGCGGAACGGGCCCGCTGCAAGGAGGCCCCGTCCTCCTGGATCTGCCCTTCTATCTTCTGGGCCCGCTGCATCAGCTCCAGATGCTTGTATTTGGTGGTCAGATTGTCCTGAAGCAACTCATCACTCAAGGCGATCTGCTGATTGAGCAGGGAAAGCTCCTGCTTGTTGCTCTGCAGGCGCAGCTCGATTTCCCGGATGCGCTGCCTGCACTGCTCCTTCTTTTCCTGCAGACTTTGAATCTCGCTCCGGAACCGCATTTTTCTGGTGGCGAAAAGCGCCCTGGCCTCGGCCACGAGCTCAGGATTCTTCCGGGCGGCCTGCGAAGGAAACTGCAGCTTGTCCCGGCCCTCGACTTCCGCCTGCAGCCGGATGATATCCACCTCCAGGGCATGGAGCTTGACATACAGCTCCTCCACGCTTGCTCCGCTCCGGGTCTTCTCCAAAACCACCAGGGACTGCCCCGGGCTGACCGCATCGCCTTCCTGCACCATGATCTGGCGGATGATCCCGCCCTCAAGATGCTGGATCTGCTTGATCTTGCCCGAGGGAATCACCTCGCCGTCCGCCACGCTGACGATATCC
>JAABTT010000091.1 GCA_011389765.1 Desulfohalobiaceae bacterium S24
ACTTTGAGTCACCTCCTCCGTCATTCCGGCGGCTTGTCACGCCGAAGCTCTGAGCGAAGGCGGAAGCCGGAATCCAGACTGAAAAAGCTGGACCCCGGCCTCCGCCGGGGTGACGGAGAAAGAAAAATCATATACATTTTAGCATATTGGAAAGAGCTCTGAACTTACGAATCAGAGCACTAAACCGCTGGAACGGCTTCCAACTTACGCTTCCGCCCCCGCTGCAGAAACCAGACCAGGACCAGCAGACCCGTTGCAGGAATAAACATCAGCTGCTGGGGGGGACGCTCGGTGTTGGGAACCTGGACGCTCAGGATCTGCTGGTCGAAATCGAGGCCCGCCTTTTCCGCCGGACTGGAAAAATCCACCATGTCCACAAAGACCTTGCCGTCTTCGATCCTGGTTTTTAGCCCGAGGGCGTCCAGGCGCTGGGCCCCGGTTTCCTGGGATCCGACCTGGAGCATGATCATCTTGGTGTATTCATTGCCGTCGAAGTCCATGCCCTGGACTTGGAGGATCAACTGCGTGCCGGACTTCATCTGATCCACAATCTGCACCATCTTGGCCGGCGGTTCAGATATCAAGGGTGGATAGACCTTATCCCACCAAAACCCGGGGCGGAGCAGGGTAAAGGCCACCAGGAGCAGGGCGCCGGTCTCCCAGAGCCGATTCCAGGTCAGAAAAAACCGCTGCGTGGCCGCGGCAAAGACCAGCATGGCCACCACCGCCGAAACAATGACCAGCAAAAGCTCAATCCAGTTGGTCAGCCCGATGAGCAGCAGCTGGTTGTTGAAGATAAAGATAAAAGGCAGAATCGCGGTCCGGATATCATAGGTAAACCCCTGAATACCCGTCCGGATGGGATCGCCTCCGGAGATCCCCGAGGCGGCAAACGCGGCCAGACCCACCGGCGGGGTGTCGTCGGCCAGGATCCCGAAGTAAAAGACAAACAGATGCACCGCGATCAAGGGAACGATCAGGCCGGCCTTGGCCCCCAGGGTGACGATCACCGGGGCCATCAGGGAGGAGACCACGATATAGTTCGCCGTGGTCGGCAGCCCCATGCCGAGCAGGAGACTGATCATGGCGGTGAACAGCAGAATCAGAAATAGATTTCCGCCGGAGATGAACTCCACAAACTCGGTCATGACCAGTCCGATCCCGGTCAGGGTGACCGTGCCCACCACAATACCCGCGGCTGCCGTGGCCACTCCGATGCCGATCATGTTGCCCGCCCCGGAAACCATGCCGGTGATCAGATCGTGAAAGCCCCGCCGTAAGGTATACTCCTCGTTGACCACTTTTCGAAACAAGCCTTTGATCTTCCGGTGGGTCAGGACGATGAACATCATCAAGACGCTGGCCCAGAACGCGGACAGCGAAGGAGAAAAGCGCTCCACCACCAGGCACCACATCAAAACCACAACCGGCAGCAGAAAATAGTACCCGGCCTGGGCCGTCGGGCCCAGGAAGGGCAGCTCACTGATCTCGTGGCTCTCTTCCAGATCCGGGACCTTGCAGGCCAGCCCCACGAGCAGCACATAGGCCAGGAGCAGAATCAGGGTCACGATCCACATGGCCGCATCTCCGGCAACGGTCTTGATCCAGCCGATCCCGTAATAGGTGGCCCCGGCCATGATGATCAGGAAGAGAACCACCATGACAAAGCCCAGCATTTTCTGGACAAAGGTCTTGGTGACCGGTTTTTCCATGCCTTTGAGTCCCAGCTTGCAGGCCTCCAGATGTACGATGTAGACCAGGGCGATATAGGAGATGATCGCCGGCAGGAAGGCGTGCTTGATGACTTCCAGATAGGAGATGCCCACATACTCGACCATCAGAAAGGCCGCCGCCCCCATGACCGGCGGGGTCAACTGCCCGTTGGTGGAGGAGGCCACCTCCACCGCCCCGGCTTTTTCCGGGGAGAAGCCCACCTTTTTCATGAGCGGAATGGTGAATGTCCCGGTGGTGACCACATTGGCGATGGACGATCCCGACACCAGCCCGGTCATGCCCGAGGACACCACCGCGGCCTTGGCCGGGCCGCCCCGCATATGCCCCAGCCCGGCAAAAGCGACCCGGATAAAATAATTTCCGGCCCCGGCGGATTCCAGGAGCGATCCAAAGAGTACGAACATGAAAACCATGCTCGTGGAGACCCCCAGGGCCACCCCGAAGACGCCCTCGGTGGTCAGCCAGTAATGGGACATGCCCTTGTCCAGACTGGCTCCCTGGTGGGCGATGACATCCGGCATGATGGACCCGGCAAAAGTATAGAAGATAAAAAAGCCGGCCACCACCATCAGGGGCGGCCCTAAGGCTCTGCGGGTGGCTTCCAGCAGAGTGAGCATGCCGACAACGGCCACCGCCAGATCCATCGGTGTGGGCAGTCCGGGTCGATCGGCGAGCTCATCATAAAAGAAAAAGATGTAGGCCGAACAATAGGCGGCCACCAGGGCCACCACCCAGTCCTGCACCGGAATATAATCCCGGGGCGAGGATCGAAACGAGGGATAGGCGGTATAGGCCAGAAACATGGCGAAGGCGAGATGGATGGCCCGGGCCTCGGTGGAGTTGAAGACAAAGATATTAAATATAAAGGGCAGGGGCGAAGAATACCAGAGCTGAAAAAGAGTCCAGCACAAGGGAACAAAGAAAAGGATTTTTTTGGAGATTGCCCCAGTGGGTCGGCGGGATCCGGTTTCGGTCTGGGCAATCATCTCCTGAAGCTGTGTATCTGGAGCGGAGGTGCTTCGTGCTTCGGGCATCGGGGTCACTCCTGTCGGGCGAAATTCAGAACTCTTTGCCGTTTTCTAAAATTTGGAACATTATTTTAACTTGTTAAGTTTAACGGTCAAAACGGTGGTACGAAGTCTGAAATTGGAATATCTCTGCGATTTAAATTGGTATGGTATCCAAAAAAAAGCCTCCCGAAAAGATTTTCGGGAGGCTTTTTTTGGATATTACATCAAGCCGGCTTCTTTATAGTACTTCTCAGCCCCTTTGTGCAGGGGAGCGCTGAGTCCGTCCTTGATCATCTCTTCTTTTTTCAGCACGGCAAAGGCCGGATGCAGTTTCTTAAAGGTTTGAAAATTCTCGAACACCGCCTTGACCACATTGTAGATCACATTTTCAGGAACATCGGTGGAGCTCACAAAAGTGGCCCCGACACCGAAGGTGGTCACGTCATCGGGATTGCCCCGATACATGCCCCCGGGAATGGTTGCCCAGCGATAATACGGATATTCATCGACCAGCTCTGCAATCTCAGGAGTCTTGACATTGATCAGTCTGGCGTCGCAGGTCGTGCAGGCTTCTTCGATGTATGCCCCGGGATGGCCCGTGGTAATGACAAAGGCCTCAATCTTGTTGTCGCACAGGGCTTTAGCCATTTCAGCGGACTTCAGTTCCGCGGCCAGTTTGAAATCGTCCTTGGTCCAGCCCATGGCCTCCATGACCACTTCCATGGTTCCACGCTGACCGGAACCCGGGTTGCCGATGTTCACCCGTTTTCCTTTGAGGTCTTTCAGACTGTCAATGTCGGCATCCGCCCGGGCCACCAGGGTAAAGGGCTCGGGATGGACGGAAAAGACGGCCCGGAGGTCCTTGTTCTGCTTCCCTTCGAACTTGCTGGTGCCGTGATAGGCATGAAACTGCCAGTCGGACTGGCAGACGCCCATATCCAGCTCACCCTGGGCAATGGTGTTCAGGTTATACACCGATCCGCCGGTGCTTTCCACTGAACAGCGGATCCCGTGATCTTTGCGGCCTTTGTTGACCAGACGGCAGATCGCGCCGCCTGTCGGATAATACACTCCGGTCACGCCGCCGGTTCCAATGGTTACAAACTGGGTGTCTTCTTCAGCCTGGACATCCGCCGGAGCGGCCCCCATCATCAAAAACAGCCCCAAAACAACGGCCAGTGAAAAAAGTATGGTTTTTTTCATCGTGCTAGTCCTCCTTAGTCATGTATTCTTAAAAAGCAAACCGAACCACAACGCGTTTTCATTGCCGTGTATCACCCCCTTTCATGCTGATTCTCGTTTGAAAATGCAAAAAAAACATCAATAAATCAAAGGATGAAAGTTTTATTTCATTCTTTTGAAAAATTGTCAAGCCGCCGCTTCCCGATCTGAAAAAACGCCCTTTACACCTTTGGTATTCTCGCCTATTGTCATTAGCATTCATCCGGCATCCGGGGAAAACATTCAAAAAAGGAGGCGGACATGAACGTGGATTCTACTGCAAATCAGACTGCAGGGCAAGCGAGAAAAATGAGATATCCCCTTCTCATTGGACTGGCCTGGTGTTTGTTGTATCTGATCGGAAGCGGTCAGGTCCTGGCCGATTCCTGGCAGGTGCAGGTCCGCTGGGTCCCGGACGGGGACACTCTGTATCTGAAAAGCGGGCAGAAAGTCCGTTTGAAAGGAATCGACGCCCCTGAAACCGGACATGAAAACAATCCCCGGCAGTATTTTGCCCTGGACTCCAGAAAGCAACTGGAAGACCTGGTGGAGGGAAAGTCTCTCATCATTGAGGCCGAAACCCTGAATGCCGACCACTACGGCCGTCTATTGGCCTATGTGCAGTTGCCGGACGGGAGATTTTTGAACAGCCTCCTGCTCAGGCGGGGAGCGGCATTCTTTTATCCCCACCCCAAGCAGGATCAGCCCCATAAAGAGGAGCTGCTCCAAAACCAGCAGCGGGCCATGCACGAACGCAGAGGCTTCTGGTCTCGGATTTTGACCATGCCGGCGGCCAATCAGAAATTTATCGGCAACAGCAACAGCCGGCGCTTTCACACCGCGGACTGCCCCTATGGCCAACGCATCAAACCCGACAACCAGCGACCTTTTTCCAATCTCAGACAGGCCTTTGACGCCGGATACGCCCCCTGCAGGAACTGCACTCCCTGGCCCCTTGAGTAGGCAGGCGTGTGGAACATCTTTACAGTGCCGGAAAAATGGACTATCGGTTTTTTGAACGAGTGAACTGCTCAAGCTGAAGGAGATCGCATTGAAAACAGCGAAACGCATGGAAGACATCCCCTTTTCCGGTATTCGGAAAGTCTTTGAGGAGATTGGCAGGCGGGAGAAAAACGGCGAGGAAATCATCCATCTGGAAATCGGCCGTCCCGATTTCGACACCCCGGCCCACATCAAATCTGCAGCCAAACAGGCTCTGGACCAAGGGCTGGTCCATTACACATCCAATACCGGATTGCCGGAACTGCGCAGGGCGATAGCCGACAAGTTCGCTTCAGACAACGGCCTCGACTATCAACCGGACAGCGAGATCATCGTGACCATCGGCGCGAATGAAGCCGTGTTCATTGCCATGATGGCCCTGCTCAATCCTGGAGACGAGGTGCTCATTCCCTCCCCCTGCTGGACGCATTACTATCAGTGCGCCAAGCTCTGCGGAGCGGTTCCGGTCCCGGTCCCCCTGAAAAAAGAAAACCGCTATCTGCCCAGGGCGGCTGATTATGAGCCTTATCTCAGTCCAAAGACCCGGATGATCGTTATCAACACCCCGCACAATCCCACCGGAGCCGTATACGATCGGGGCATTCTCCAAGACCTGGCGGATTTCGCCGAGGCCCATGACCTCTTCGTTCTTTCCGATGAAATCTATGAAAAACTGATCTATGACGGGCACCGGCATATCAGTTTCGCCGCCCTCCCCAACATGCATGAGCGCACCGTGACCATTAACGGAATGTCCAAGATCTACGCCATGACCGGCTGGCGGCTCGGGTATGCAGCGGCGCCCAAGAGACTTGCCGAGGCCATGGTCCGCGTGCATCAATACACCACTGTCTGCGCGGTGACCTTTGCCCAGTACGGGGGGTACGCGGCCTTGAGCGAAAGCCAGGATGAGGTGGACAGGATGGTCAAGGCCTTTGACGAGCGCCGGCGGCTCGTGTGTGAACGCTTGCAGGGCATGCCGGGGATAGAGCTGATCGTCCCCAACGGCGCTTTCTACGTGCTGCCCTCTGTCCAGAAGCTCGGCCTGGATGCCCAAGAATGCGCCGAATACCTTTTGAATACGGCCAAGATTGCCGTGGTTCCCGGCGATGCCTTTGGCGAATTCGCCCAGGGAACCATCCGGATATCCTATGCCAATTCGTATGAAAACCTGGAAAAAGCCATGAACCAAATGCAAATCGCTCTCGAGGCCCGCTCATGAAAAACGAATTATTCACCGGAATTTTTACGCCCATTGTCACGCCTTTCACCGAAGAAGGCGCCATCGATTACAGCAGCATGGACCATAACCTGGAGCGCTGGGGGGCCACCGGACTTGCCGGCCTGGTGGTCGCCGGATCTAACGGCGAGGCCCCCTATCTGGAGCTCGAAGAAAGAGTCAGCCTGGCCCACCACGTGGCAAAACGCTGCCGGCACAAAACCATGCTCCTGGGGACCGGATGCGAATCCACGGCGAGCACCATCGCCTTGAACGCCCGGGCCGCCGATGCCGGGGCGGATGGCGTCCTGGTCCTGCCACCCCATTACTACAAGGCCACCATGAGCGAGGAGGTTTTGTACCAGTATTTTGCCGAAGTCGCCGAGGCCTCTCCCATCCCGGTGCTGCTCTACAATCTTCCCGGAAACACCGGGATCCATCTCTCCGCCTCTTTGGTTCAGCGCCTGTCCACACACGAAGGGATTGCCGGCATCAAGGACACTTCCGGGAATATCGTCCATCTTGCGGAGATGCTGAGCCTGATCAAGGCGCCCTTCTCGGTCTTTGCCGGAAACGCCTCCTATCTCCTGCCGGCCCTGACCCTGGGGGCTGCAGGCGGGACTCTGGCCCTGGCCAACATCCTCCCGGAGGATTGCTGCAGGCTGCGGCAGCTGCAGCAGGAAGGCCGGCTCCAGGAGGCCGCGGATCTGCAGCTCACAATGCTGGAGATCAATCGCCTGGTCACCGCCCAATACGGGATACCCGGCCTCAAATACGCGCTCGGGCTCCTGGGCTACAAAGGTGGAGCGGCCCGCCGGCCCCTGCTGCCCCTGCCACAACAGGCCATGGACACGGTCCGGGCAGCGCTTCAGGACTATGGGGCTTTATAGGCACATTCAGACTTCGTACCTCAGTTGTAATGATTACACTAAAACACCTTTAAATAAATTTTAGCTCCTGGTGAATAGCTCTGCACAATACAACACACAAGGAGACAACAGTGCCCCCATCGACTGACCGGGATGCAGGCGGGCTTTTCCAGAAACTGTCGGCCCTCTCCAGCACCATCATCAGCGACGCCCTGGGCCGGAGCGGCGGCATGGTTCATGCGATCCGCCCCATGTATCCCGGGGCCAGATGCTGCGGACCGGCTTACACCGTCAAAAATGCGGCCAAGGACAACCTCATGTCCCATTACGCCCTGAAGCACAGCCGGCCCGGCGATGTCCTCGTCCTCGACGGTTCCTGCGGCCGGCACGGTTCGGGCTGGGGGGAACTCATGTCCCTGGCCGCCAAGCTGAAGGGCCTCGGCGGGATCGTGCTCGACGGCACCATTCGGGATATCGACCAGCTGCCCGAAATTGGATTCCCGGTGTTCGCCCGCGGGGTTCAGGCCGAGGGCACGGTGAAGAGCACCCCCGGGGAGGTCGAGCGGCCGGTCTGCTGCGGGGGCCTGACTGTCCTTCCCGGAGATGTGCTCATCGGCGATGAAAACGGGGTGGTGGTTGTCCCCAGGGACCGGGCCGAGACCGTCCTGGAAGCCGCCCTAAGCCTGCAGGCAAAGGAGGAAGGCATCCGAAGCCGTCTCCTTGAGGGCGAGACCCTCTACGACATCCTGGGCCTGGGGTCGGTTTTTGCGGCGAATTCTCGTTGATCCGTGAAGCAAATCACTGGCCTGAACTGCTTGCTGCCGTGTTTGCCGCCTGGTTCTTTTTGGGACTTATTCTTGCTTCATCCGGCTTGCCGGCGAGAATATCGGGAGAAAATGCTCTGATTGCGATTGAACGTCTTTTGGGATTGTTGTTGGTGGCGCTAGCTATCCAGATGCTCATGACAGGCTTGGCCCAATATGTATCGAATATGTATGGCTGATACCTCAGGCATTGGTTGCTTAAAGAACACGCAATTTCAAATTCTTACCCTCCCTTCTGCCCGTCATCCATCATTCCCTATTTTAAATTTTAAATAGATACAGGAAAAACCATGAATTCGGAACAAAACGAAATTTACGAATGTGAACCAGGCCATGATCTTAATTTGCAACACGAAGATAAAACAATCCGATTTCTGCATAGGATTATTAGATATGCTGTAAAGGTATTGGCTATTTTAATGGTACTTGTCATTGTATGGGGAATAGGTGATGTGATATATGTATTGTACCAAAGGCTCACACATCCACCATTTTTCTTGTTACAAATTAGTGATATACTTGCAACGTTCGGTGCATTTCTCGCTGTGCTTATCGCCGTAGAGATTTTTATAAATATCAGTATGTATCTAAGTACAAACGTAATACCTGTGCGAATTGTAATTGCTACTGCCCTAATGGCTATTGCTCGTAAAGTTATAATTTTCGATTTTGATACAATAACTCCACCATTTATATATGGAACAGCATTAGTTGTTCTTGCTTTGGGTATAACCCATTGGCTTATTACGAAAAAATCATGAAAAAAAACCATAAAAGGAGTGAATAGAGATGATCGAAATTTGAATATTTATGAAGAGTTGCCAGAGGCAAGGCTCGCAGGTTTCCTCTTTGAAGAACGGCAAAAATTTTTTGCTTCATCCAGTTTTTACGTACTTTCAGTCCTTCAGATGCCTCATTCTCTTGTCCGTCATTCCGGCGTAGGCCGGAATCCAGTCAGACGATGCTATAGTATAAGTCCTTCCAAGCAGGGTTACCACTTTCAATCATTCGCAGTTTCCAGACTCGCTTTCGAAGATCTATTGAAGCTTGGCCCAAACCAAGTACTTGACAACTGATGTATATTTTTGCAATATATATCAATGATCAAATGGGAACACGTCATTGGGTTTGATTGGGATGATGGCAATGCTCGCAAAAGTGCTGAAAAGCACGATGTCAGTGAGGCTGAAGCCGAAGAAAGGCATTTCTGGGAAACCCATGACTCCAGCGAATATCTCGACTGGAATAAGGCCAAGACTGCCTTCTTTCCTCATTTGAAGCCTTCGACAAAGACCATCTCGCTCCGTCTTCCTGAAGCCCTGTTAGAGCGGATCAAGAAGGCAAGTTTAAAAGAGCATTGCGATTGTACTTGTTCCTCATACCACTGGAATGCCTCTGCCAGATCCGCTTCTGCTTCCTCTCTGACGATCAGCGCTTTCTTCATGATCTTGACCAGCCACGAAGTCGTTCCCTAACCTCAATCCACGGTGACCCTGCGTCAGGATTCAGGTGATACGCTTCCAGCCGGCATTCCAGTTCCTTCTTCTGATCTTCGCTGAGTGGAACGGCCTCTGGAACGGCCGCAATGCTGTCCCAGATGAGGGCGGTGAAAAACGGCTCGTATATTATTGAGTGCAACCCGCACTCGTGATCCTCTGCCTTCAATTATTTCAGCCCCCAGCGCTATAAATAATCCTTCAATATCTTTCCATAAAATGTCCGAACGTTCCGGCTTTTCAAATATCTTTCAAAGTACTATTGATTTAGCTTTGAGCTGGCAATACGATTAAGGCTGATACCGGATTCGGCAGCCTGAATAGCTAACTTTCGATGGACATGAGGCGGGATCCTCACCATAAACTTTCCACTATACTGCTTGCATGCTATCGGTTCAGGAATTTTTTCGTTATTTTCACCCATATCAGATATAACCTCTGCCACCGTCTTCCGGATACCCTTTAAAGCTTTTTCAGGCGTATCCGCCAACCAGCTCAAACTCGGAAATTCAGCACATAGTCCAATATATTCATTATCCTCTTCAGACCATGTAACCCTGTATGTATATTTATCTTTTTTTTGTGCCATGATTGACCTCCAGTTTTTCAATAGCCAAAAGAACCTGTTTAACCTGATATGTTTTGGCCTTTCCTTTAGCGTTTTGAATATTTACTCGTGGATCACCCTCCCAGGGAGTTTTGTAAATTTGATGGCTGCTTTTTTTCTGTCGGGGTTCGCCAAAGAAATGGTCGCAAATCTTGCATAAAAGTCAGAATAACGAACATCTTTGGGATTCCGCCGTATCTTTTCAAGCATGTCATCGATTTTTGT
>JAABTT010000092.1 GCA_011389765.1 Desulfohalobiaceae bacterium S24
CAAGGACAAAAACATGAATCAAGAGGCCGTCTTAAAGAAAATTTTTGATTCAGACAAGCTGCCCATACTCCCTCCTGTCGCCACCAAGCTCATTTCCCTGGCCTCCAGCGAAGAAACCTCGGTCAGGGAAATTGTCAACCTGATTTCCAAAGATATCGCTTTATCCGCCAAGGTTTTAAGGCTCGCCAATTCATCATTTTACAGCCTTTCCAATACAATCGGCACGATACAGCAAGCCGTCGCCTTTATTGGGACAAATGGAGTACTCAGCCTGGCTTTGTCCTTTTCCTTTTTGCGCATCAACCGGGACTCATCAGATGGCGCCTTTGATTATGAAAAATTCTGGGAAAAATCATTGGCGTCAGCCGTAGCTGCAAAACGTATCAAAACAAAAATCGACGGCTTAGACCTGGAAAAATTTTTTGCGGCCGGTCTTTTGCATAATATTGGAGAGTTGATCCTGGCCCAATCCCTGCCCGAAGAATTTCAACAAATATCCAAACGTACTTCCCGAACGCCGCAGGAGATCCTTGAAGTCGAACGGGAAATTCTGGGAATCGATCACACGCGTATCGGTTATGAGGTCGCTGCGAAATGGGGCTTTCCGGAATTTCTGCTCCTGCCCATCAAACTGCACCCCCGGCCTGAGGCCTATACCGGCTCAAACCAGAACATCAAATTAGTCATTGAAATAGTACATGCTTCCGAATTGCTGGCCGATATCCTGTATTCAAGCGAGCCCCAGGAGGCCTATCGCCAATTTCATGAAAAATGCGAGAAAAGACTCGGCTTGAAGGCAAATGACATCCAATCGATCTTAAATACTGTGGATACGGAACTCCAGGAGACCGCCCAATTTTTTGCTTTAAAGATCAGATCAAACAAATCCGTCGAAGAGATTCTCATAGAGGCCAATGCCGCTCTGAGCGTCATGAATCTGAACTACGAACAGATGAACAAAGAACTCATCGCTGCAAAAATCCAACTCCAAAAGATGACCCGGGAACTGACGGAAAAGAACAGGCAATTGGAAAAACTCGTTTATCTGGATGGCCTGACAGGAGTCTACAACCATCGTTTTTTTCAAGAATTTCTCGATAAAGAGATTCCGCGAAGCAAACGCAAAAAGGCCAATCTCAGCCTGATCATGGCTGATGTGGATAATTTCAAGGACCTTAATGACCGGCACGGGCATCAGGCCGGAGATCAGGTTCTCAAGGAAATCTGCCGTCTCATCAATGAACAGCTCAGGGAATACGATATCCTGTCCCGCTACGGCGGGGAGGAGTTGACTGTTGTCCTCCCTGAAACCGACGGAAATACTGCCGCCGACGTGGCCGAACGTCTCCGGAAAATCATCGAAAAGCATAACTTTGTCCTGAATCATGAAAAATACAAGGTCACCCTCAGTTTCGGGGTTGTCGATCTTGCATGCATCCGGGATAAAAATGAAAAGAATGATCTGATCGCTTCTGCGGACAAGGCTCTGTATCAGGCGAAAAAAAAGGGAAGAAACAGAGTCTGTTCATGCCCGGCCAAGAAAAAATGGCTTTGAACCGCCCAAAACCGAGGGTGAATTTCAAAGAAGCGAAAAGGCCATTGCGGCAAAACTGACCGCCGACCGGGTGGCCTGTTCATGCCACATCTCATAATGCAAAAGCTCTCCTTTGCTCTTCTCCGGCAGGATCTCCAAAAAAGAACCCGCCGCATCCAGAAAGGCCCGGCGGCTGTATTTTAGCAGAGATCCCCGCACTGATCCGCACAAAATGGGAATCAGGTTCAGATCCGCTCCGCGTTCCAGATGCTTGAGAAACAGAGTCTGAAATTCAATCCCTTTGACCTCCCCTTTCGGCTGTCTTCGAGCAAGCGAGCCGGAAAGCAGCTCGTCAAGCTGATTTCCAAGCGCTCCAGGCTCTGCCGGATACGAGTCCCCGGCCAGGGCGGGCGGGCGTATCTTTTGTGTGGCGAATCCGACTTTTCGTGCATCCCGGGCTGCACGAAAATGATCGGAATCAAGGAGAAAGGATTGATCCAGATCCTGGATGATCTTTGTGACCTCCGTCTGCGAGACCTGATGCCCTCCGGATTGCCTGGAGAGTTCAAGCAGCAGCTCTTGAAAATCATCGACTGCGTCCAGGAGATACAGGAATTGATACAGCGGGGGGGCAATAGCGAAGCCCTTGGCAAGCAAAGCAAAACGGTCCCGGATCAAAATCAGTTCCCGGCCCTTATCCTGAATCGGGATGAATTCCAAATCCTTTCTCGGTTTCGGTAAAACCGTATCCATGCCGCATCCTCCTCAAATTGACAAATGGAGTGGCAGGGCTTACGAAGATGCTGTGACAATGCCCTGGCCCACAAAACACACTTTGAAGATCGCCTGTTTCCTTCTGGGGGGATGCATCGCCGTGGTAATCGCCATTTCTTACGGGAAGGAAGCGTTTCAGATGATTGCTTCGATCATCAACACAAACACCCATCCCGCCCTCTTGTTGATCCTGTATGCGATTTTGCCCATTGTCGGATTTCCGATCAGCTTCTTTCTCATTGTTTTCGGCATCAAATTCGGGGCTGTCCAGGGAAATGTGCTCATGTTCGCAGGTCTGCCCCTGCACCTGCTGGTCAGCTATTTACTGGCCAGATCGGTCCTCGGGCCCTGGATCCAAAAATTTACTGAAAAATGGGGATTCACTGTTCCCCAAATTCCGCCGGGCAAAGGATTCTCCTTCAGCTTCCTGTTCATGCTTTTTCCCGGACTGCCCTATACCCTGAAAAATTACATGCTGGCCCTGTCCGGTGTTTCATTTCCGATCTATTTTTTCCTGGGCTGGCTGATCAACGGCCTGATGGGCATCCCGATCGTTGCGCTGGGCGACGCGGCCAAAGACTGGAACCTTGTCCTTATCGCACTTTTCACGGCACTGTTCCTCATCATCGCCTTGGGACGGATCTGGATCAAAAAAAGATTCCAGAGCCGAAGAAACAGACGCTGACAGACTCTCGCTCCCTCCTTCAGAGCGCTTCAGCGCGGATTTTCGTGGATTTGATCATCAGGGTCGAGCAGACCGTGGAAAGGAGAAGAAAGACCGCGACCAGGTAAAAGACCCAGGCCAGTCCCAAAAAATCCATGAGCAGTCCGGAGACCACGGCTCCAAAAAAAACCCCGGCGCTCATGGCCAGGTTGAAGACCCCCATCATGGAGCCCTGTCCGTATATTCTCCCTTCCTCGGAGGCCATGGCGCCCAGGACGGGCCAGACAATGGCCTCCCCGACGCCCATGACTGCAAACAGTCCCACAAGGTGGAAAAAATTCCCGGCCAAAGGCACCAGAAACATGGTCAGGCTGACAAGACAGGTCCCCCACAGGAGCAACAGGACCTTATTTCCGCGATCCACCCACTTGCCGAAAGGGATCTGGAGTACGGCCGTTACCAGGGTCCGGCTGGCGACGACCATCCCGATTTTGAGCCCGGAGGCATCCATGAACTCGGTCATAAGAAGGGGCAGAAAAGCCATGCTGGGAACCATGATGAGCATGGTGGCCATACGGGACAGCAGAATACCCATCACTCTGCGATTGCGGGTCATGGCGGCAAAAGTGGCTCCAAATTTTCGCGCGGAAGTGTCGATGGAGGAACCCTGCTCAGGCAGAAAGAAACTCACCAGAATCATAGAAATGAAACTCAGGCCGGCCATAACCCAAAAGGCCGAGTTCATGCCCCAGATATCCAAAAACACTCCCCCCAGGATGGGACCGCCCCCGATACCTGAAAACAAGGCAATGTTCAAAAGTCCCATATACCGGCCTTCTTCTCCTCGCGGCGCCATCTCACCGACATAGGCCATAGCAATGGGCACGATCATAGCCGAACCCACGCCATGAAAAATACGAATCAGCACCAGATGGCTCACTGCGCTAGCCCAGGTAAAAAGGCAGCCCACAACCGCATACACGAAAAGACCGGCAATCAAAAAACGTTTTTTTCCATACCTGTCGGCAAACCCCCCGACAAAAGGCTGAAGAATACCGCGGCTCAGAGAAAAACCGGCCACAATGAGTCCCAAACTCATGCCGGAAGCCCCCAGGCTGGACGCATACAGGGGCATTACCGGAGCGATAATGCCAATCCCCACCAGGGCGATGAAAATTGCCAGAAGCAGGATCATCAGAATATGTCGGTTCATTCCCAAAGACTAAATTCTTTCCCGTAATTTAGCAAATATACTGATCCAGTTTTAGACATATAAGTCTTTGGCAACAAAACCTGCTGATCCCGAGGCTCCGGTGCTCTACTCAAAAAAACCGCGGGATCAGTATAGGCCACTGCTCAGGCATGCAAACCCGGGAAAGCATCCTGAACCTTGGTACAATAAACGAAGGCCAAAATTTTCTCTTGATTTTTCGCTTTGTGTGTGATGTGATAGATCCTTATGAAATTGATATTGCACAGCGGAATTTCAAGCCACCACCCCTTAAAACAGAAGTATCCAGGAGGAAGGTTTATGAACATGAAAGGTGCCCGAACCCTCAGTTGGTTCCCGCTCACCCTGCTTGTGCTTGCAGCTGTATTGCTGAGCAGCTGCGGCGGGGAGCCTGAGTTGAATTCAATATCCGTCAGTCCTGAGCAGGAAACCGTGACCATCGGCCAGACCCTTGAATTCACGGCCGAAGGCCTTTCCAAAGAAGGCGAAAACATGCCGGAGACCGCGATCCAATGGTCCCTGGAACCTTCAGATATTGGGAGCATCGACAGCTCCGGGGTTTTCAGCGCCCAAAAACCGGGGCAAGCGACCGTCAAAGCCTCCTCCGGCACTGTCTCCGGCACAGCTACAGTTGATATCCGGCCGAAAAAGGTCGAGACAATCAAAGTTCGGGCTGAAAAAGAACAGGGCCTTCCGCAAAGCCGAATCAAGGTCCAGGGCAAACTTCTGGCTGGGGATAATACGCCGGCCGGTTTCAATACGGTCAGCCTCTCCCCGGAAACCAAAGGCCTGGAGTTGAGTGCCGACAGTCTGAAAACCGGCGAAGAGGGAGAGTTTGCATTCGAGCTCGTCCTTGGACCAGAACCCGGACCGAATACCGTTTTGCTGAAATCCGGCCCGGCAGAGGACACTCTGAGTATCGCCGGAACCAAAATCGTCAAGTTGTCCATTCAGCCTGAACGAGACACTTTTGAAGTCAACGAGCTTGTTGACTTCCAGGCCCTTGGATTTGACAAATTCGGCAACCATCGCCCTGTCAAGGCCAAATGGACTGTGAGCGGAGACAAGGCCGAAGTGAAAGAAGACGGCAAAGTCCGGATGCTCAGCACCGGAGAAGCCGTCATTGTCGCCGACTTCCATGAGCTCAGCCGTGGACGCCCCTTTTCCATCGTCCCCGGGGAACTCTCGGAAATTCAACTGCATCCCGAGGAGTTGTCCCTGCAGGCCGGGCAAAGCAGGTATCTGAAAGTCACCGGAAAAAACAGTCAGGGGCATATCCTTCCGGTCGATGTATCCTGGAGTCTGAGCGAAGACCTGGGATCGATTGACCCGGACGGGCTGTTTGTGGCCAAAAAAGCTGGAACAGGTGAAATCAAAGCCAGTCAAGACGATATTTCCGCGTCCATTCCTGTCACCGTCGAACCCGGCTTTCTGTCGGACATCGAACTCAAACTGGAAAAAACTTCACTCCAGGCCGGGGAGACAACGGATCTCAAGGCCCAGGGCTATGACGCCTTCGGCAACCCTATCCCGGTCGAGCCGAACTGGAGTCTGGATCAGGCCCTGGGTCGCATTGATCAACAGAGAGCTGAACTCACCGTCTACCAAAGCGGCCGGGGATCCGTCAGAGCCCAGAAGGGCAATATCCTGAAAGCGGTTCAGATCAAGGTTGCGCCGGCCGAGCTGTATCGTCTGGAGATCATCCCCTCCAACCCCACCGTCACGGCCGGCAATGAAATCCGGTTTCAAATCAAAGGATTCGACCGCTTCAACAATCAGGTTGCAGTGGACCCGCAGCTCGAGCTCCGGGACAAACTGGGTGATCTCACGGCCGACGGGTCCTTCAAGGCCTTGCAGGCCGGAAATACGATTCTGAATGTCCAGCAGGAAGAGGTGAAAGCCAGTACTTCAGTAGCTGTGGTCCCGGGGGAAATGGTCAAGGCGATTCTCGCCCCTGACGCGGCGGTGGTGCTTCAGGCAGGAGAAGTCCAGAACTTCAAGGCCTTTGGTTTGGACGCCCTGGGAAATACCGTGTATTCCAAAACCGTCTGGAATTTGCAGCCGTCTGCGCTGGGGACGGTCGATAACCAGGGCGTGCTGACCGGGAAGAAA
Organism: Desulfohalobiaceae bacterium S24; assembly: GCA_011389765.1. Classification (GTDB taxonomy): domain Bacteria; phylum Desulfobacterota; class Desulfovibrionia; order Desulfovibrionales; family Desulfothermaceae; genus JAABTT01. The sequence continues at coordinate 6,316 of JAABTT010000092.1, forward strand.
ACCGGAAAAGGGAAAATTGTGGCCGAAATTCAGGACCAAAAATCCGGCGAAACAGCCGTCCTGGAAAACCCTGTGCAGATCAAGCCGGGCGAACCGGTCAAAATTGACATTGATCCTGAACAGGCCAGCTTGGCCGCCGGAGAAAAAAGGGCTTTTCAAGCCACTGTCTATGATAAATTCGGGAATACGGTCAATACGGCGGTCAACTGGAGTCTGGAAAGCGAATCCATCGGCTCCGTCAGTAAAAACGGGATTTTCAAACCGGTTAAATCCGGTGAATGGAAAATCACGGCCGGCGTGAAAAACGTCCGGGCCCATGCCGAAGTGTCGGTTGCTCCCAATGAAATCGCCTACAACAATGTGACCCCGGCCCAATTGAGCCTCAAAGCGGGTGAAACCCAGAAGATGGAAGCCGTGAGCGAGGACAGGTTCGGCAATGTTGTAGCCTCGGAGGTTGTCTGGAAGGTCCTTCCAAGCGAACTCGGACATGTGACCAAGGACAACGTTTTTGTCGCCCAAAAAGCCGGGCAGGGCTACCTCACGGCAGTGGCCAATGACATCGCCCAGAAACTGCCCCTGGAAGTCCAAAAAGGGCCTTTGGACCGGATCGATATCGAGCTTCCCAAAGGGCCCGTCCCCTCCGGATCATCGCTGAAGCTTCAGGCCAAAGGGTTTGATCCCGGGAACAATCCCGTCGCCATGCAGCCGAACTGGTCTCTCGAACCGGAGACTCTGGGACGGATAGATGAACAAGGTGAATTCACCGCGGTCAAGGCGGGGAAGGGGCGCATTATCGCCGCATCCAAAGGCGTGGAAGCCTCGGCTGAACTCGAGGTGGTTCCCGGCGAAGCCTCCCGCGTCACAGTACTGAACAGCACCCCCATAGAAATTACGGCCGGTGAAAGCATTGAACTGGATATCCAGGCTTTTGACGCCCAGGACAACCGAATTCCCAAACCGGAATTCACCTTTCACATTGAAGACGAATTAGGAACTGTCCTCAAAAACTATCAATTCAGGGCTCATTCGGCCGGCAGCGGCGAGATCACAGTCAGCGCCGGACAGGCCCGGGCTGCGATTTCAGTCCGGGTTGCCGTGGGACCGGTGGTCCGCATCGAAGTCCAACCTGCAGAAACCGCCATCGCCTCCGGTTCCAATTTGACTTTTCAAGCCTCCGGCTATGATCAGGAAGGCAACCAGGTGGATCTCAAGCCCAGTTGGACGGTAATCGGAGGTATCGGATCCATCACCGAGGAAGGAAAATTCACGGCGCACACGGTCGGCCGGGGCTTCGTCAGCTGTCAAATGTCCGGGATAGCCGGGTTGAGCCGGATTCAAGTCAAGCCGGGTCAGGTTTCCAGAATTGAAGTCCAGCCCGAACACTTGGAAATTGCCGCCGGACAAAGCCAGGAATTCACCGGAACGGCCTTCGATGCCCAGGGGAATGTCGTGCCGGTTGAACTGCACTGGACCGTGCAGGGCGAGGATTCGCCGGGATCCATCTCAGAAGATGGAACATTCAGCGCGGCAAGTGCAGGCAGTGCTCAAATCCAGGCAGAACACGAAAATATCCAAGACCAGGCCCAGGTGACGGTCATTCCCGGAGAATTGAGCGAACTGATTCTGGAAAAACAGGACCTCAAACTCGCATCCGGTGATCAGATCAAACTCCAGGCCAAAGGCAAAGACCAATACGGCAACGCGGTCCAGACCAGTGTCTCCTGGAAAGTCTCTCCTGAATCACTGGCCACGGTCAGTTCCTCGGGTCTGGTCACGGCCCGGAAGGCCGGCTCAGGAACACTGCGTGCCAATAAAGGGTCTTTGACTGCTGCTCTTGACCTGACTGTTGATCCCGGCCCGCTAACCTCCATCCGGATTCAAGCCCCGGACGGCCCCCTCAAAGGCGGGCAAAGCTATCAGTTTAAAGCCCAGGGATTCGATTCCGGGGGCAATCGGGTACTATGCAGCCCCAATTGGGCCGTCACCACGCATATTGGCAATATCGACCGCACAAGCGGAGAATTCAAAGCCAACAAAGTGGGCAGCGGTTCAGTGGAGGCGTATGATAAGGGTATTGTCGCCTCCAGGGATATCAAAGTGGTTCCCGGCGACCTGGCCCAGTTGTTTGTCGATCCCAATCCGGTGACCATCAAATCCGGTCATTCGCAGGAATTCCAGGTGACCGGCACAGATGTGGCCAATAACCAAGTCCAGGTGCCTGAACTCTCCTGGAAAGTGCACGGCGATATCGGCTCCTTCAAACAACCCGGACAGTTTTTCGCCACCCATCAGGGAAGCGGAAAAATAATTGCCGGAATCGACGGGATCCGGGCCGAATCCTATGTCACGGTCATTCCCGGAGCCCCGGACCCCGACAATACCCGGCTCAGAGCCGAGCCCCCCACTGTCCGGGCCAACGGCGAGGATGCCGCGAAGATTATCGTCGAAGCGCGGGACGAATTCAACAACCCCGTTCCTGATTTTCAGGTCAAGCTCGTCTCCAGCCGACAATCCGATGATCTGGAGCAACCCGGAGAAACTGATGCCCAAGGCCTGGCCGACGGCTCCGTTGCCTCCAATAAGGCCGGAACCACGACCATCACGGCCTTGATCGGCAATGAAGCGGTCCGGGACACGGTGAAAATTGAATTCAAATAATCCACAAATACGGGTGCTCATCCGCTAATACTTTGTTAAGCGTAAGCCAAGAAAAGATTTGGCCCGCGAATCACGCGAATAGACGCGAATAGAAACTTTTTGGCCGGCAGAATACAAGCAGCTGCCGGCCAAAAGGCTTCGCCTTGAAGGCATACACAGAAGGACTCTTCATTCGCGTCTATTAGCGATATTCGCGGGCAGTCAGTCTTTTTCATTATAAAAGTATCCGTGGAGAACTCCCCAAAGACCAATCCTAAAGGAAAGCCCCCGCCGGCTGCAGCCGGTGGGGGCTTTTGTTTTTTCGTATTCAGGGAGGAGAACTGCCCGGCAGGCCCCTCAGCGGTTCTTGACGAACCGCCGCCGGCCGATCCCGATCATGCCCAGCAGGCCGGAGCCGAGGAGAAACATGGTTCCGGGTTCGGGGACCGGAGCGGCGGAGGGAACAATAAAGTCCTGTTGGCCGTTGTAAGAGGCTACTGAATAGCCTGAGAAATCGAGGTCGCTGATACCAACACCATTTTGAACAGTTTGAAGACTGCTAAGCAAGGTATTGGCGCCGATCAGGTAGCTGTCAGCGATATCTGTGACATAAAAATTACCAGAATCTAATGAGACATTGTAGTCATCATCGTTCAAAACTTCCCAGATCGCCAACTGGGTTTCTGGGGTCCCGGACCCGCCGCTGTTGTCGAAAAGCCAGGCCGCTTCCTGGTATTGGTCCGAGATAGGGCTGAAACTGTAGTCCCACCAGGAATTCGAGGCCGACTCACCTATCTCAATACAGTAACTCCAGTATGAGTCGTCTAC
>JAABTT010000093.1 GCA_011389765.1 Desulfohalobiaceae bacterium S24
ATAGAAGCCGCGTCCGGCCTCTGTGAACACAGCCTGCACTCCGGAGGCCACAACGGCCGGATCGAGTTCCAGGCCCTCGGTTTCCATGGCCATACGCCGGTTGAAATCCGTCAGGACAGAAACATCTTTTCCCCGGGCCTCGCGGATTCGTATTTCATGGTGTATCACGTGCCTCTTCTCCTTTCATATTAAACATGAGTTGCAAAAAGGCAGTACTTGGGATAGAAAAAGACCTGTCCATTGCCCATGACCTCGAAAAACAAATTGAGGAGTTTGCATGCCCTTTATCAGTGCTGTCTGGGGTCTCGCCGCTCTGGTTTTGATGGCTGTGGCCTTTATCCCCATGTTCGGTTTTTTGAACTGGTTTGTGATCCCTTTTGCCGCTGTAGGCGTCGCCCTGGGCTATATCGCCAAAAGCAGCCGGCCCGAAGCATCCGGGCAGGGCAGGATCGGCTTTTTCTGCGCCACGCTGGCCCTCTGTCTGAGTATTTTCCGGCTCATGATAGGCGGTGGAGTCTTCTGAGTGCTTTCATGACCTGCAGGCCCTTGACCCGGTGTCCGGTCTGCTCTAATTTGCGATTTTCGATTTCCGTCAGTATGCAATCACTTCCCTGTTCCGCACTAGTCAATCCCCAAGCGCCTCCCCCACCTTGCGGCACAGCAATTCCGGGGTAAAGGGTTTTGGCAGAAAATGGAGGGCCGGCCCTGAATCATGCCCGCCAAACAAATCCCTGGAGGGAAAACCGGACATGTAGAGGATTTTGATCTCCGGACGCTGGCCTACAATGCGTTCCGCCAGTTCCCTGCCTCCCATTCTGGGCATCATTACATCGGTGAGCAGGAGATGGATCTCTCCCCTGAAACCTTCGCTCACTCGAAGGGCCTCTTCACCGTCGTCGGCGGTCAGTACCTCATAGCCAGCCTGCTGATGAAGGACCTTAAAAGCAAGGTTCTGAAGCCTTTGATCGTCTTCCACCAGCAAAACCACTCTGCCTTTTCCAGTGCTCTGAGTAAGTTTTGTTATTTCTTCTGCTGCCGCCAAAACCTCTTCAGACCTCGGGAAATAAACCTTCATGGTGGTTCCCAGGCCGGGCTCGCTGTAGGGCCAGATATACCCGCCGGCCTGCTTGATGATGCCATACACCGTGGACAGTCCCAGCCCGGTACCGGCCCCCCGCTCCTTGGTGGTGAAAAAAGGCTCGAATATCCGTTTCCGGACGGTCTCGTCCATACCAGGCCCCGTGTCGGTCACCGCCAGCATCACATAGGGTCCGGGCGCAGCATCTACCTTGTGCACATCGAAAAATTCCGGATCCAATTCCATATTGGCCGTCTCTATGCTCAAAACCCCGCCGCCCGGCATGACATCCCGGGCATTGACCACCAGATTCATGAGCACTTGCTCCACCTGCCCCACGTCCTCCCGAATCTTCGACAGTTCCGGCGCCAGACTCATGCGCAGCTCAATATTCTCACTGAGCAAGCGCTGAAAAAGCTTCTTCATATCCTGAACCACGGCATTCAGATTGAAAACCTCCGCCTGGCGAGCCTCTCTTCGGCAAAAGGTCAAGAGCTGCCGGGTCAGTTTGGCCCCCCGTTCCCCGGCCTTTCGAATCTCTTCGATATCCTCCCGAACGGGGTCGTCTTTCCCAAGATCGGCCAGGGCGAATTGGGCACAGCCGATGATGATGGTCAAAAGGTTGTTGAAATCATGGGCCACGCCGCCGGCCAGGACTCCGACGGACTCCATCCTCTGGGCTTGGTTGAGCTGGGCCTGCAGTTGCTCCTTTTCAAGATCCGCCCTTTTATGGTCGGTAACATCGATGGCCAGTTCAAATTTGACCTTGCGGCCATCCGGCCATGTTATTAAAGTGTTGGTGCTCATAAAATGACGCTGAACAGGCTCGCTGAGATACTCCCATTGAAGGGTTTTCCCCTCGCCCTGCTCGAATATTTCCCGGTTATTGCAAAAGGAACAAGGCGAATCAAAGTTGTGAAACACCCGGTAGCAGGATTTGCCGATTCCCTCCGGGTCAAACATTTCTTTGGCAAAGCGGTTCATGAAGAGCACTTCATAGCTCCGGGGATCCACCACATTCACTGCTGCGGGCATGTTCTCAAATAGGGAAAGCAACTGGGCCCTTTCCTGCTCAAGGGACTCTTCGGCCCGTTTCCGCTGCGTCTCATCGCTGTACAGGGAGACAATCTCCCCGGAGGGGAGCTTGTACACAAAATTCTCCCGCCATCCGGAAATCCGTCCATCATTGTATAGACCCACCGGCAGGGTTTCAGCTGTTCCGGTCCGCCAGACCCTCTGCAAGACTTCGAACAAACCGAATTCCTTTACCTTGGGAAACGCCTCAGTCACTCTGCGGCCGATCAGGTCATCACGATTCAGGTGGTCGATCATCTCTCCAGCCGGATTGAACTCCAGAAATATAAAGTCTTCCCCCCTGTCCACGGCCTCATAGACCACGATCCCGTTTGGAGTGTTTTCAAATATCCCCTTGTATCTGGCATGGCTGTCGCGCAATGCCGTTTCCGCCTTTTCCCGCTCCCGGATCTCCCGGACCAGCTCGGCCGTCCTTTCTTCGACACGTCGCTCCAATTCATCATGGGCCTTTTGCAGGGCCTCCTCGGCCCATTTCCGTTCACTGATTTCCTGTTCCAAACGCTCTTTGCCGATCCTCAGTTCCAGGGTCCGTTCGGCCACCAGTTTTTCCAGACGGTGCCGGAACAAATCGCTGATCCCCTCGCCCAGAGCCAAGCCCCTGGCGCGGATCTCTCCGGAGGCAATCACAACTGCGATGAATAAATAAACGGCCCCGAGATACTGGGCCGATCTCCCCAGCCACCCGAGAGGACCGCCCACGGTCGTTGGGAACAACTGGCAGGCGAGGCCTATGGCGATCAGCAAGAGCCCGAGGCCGTACCAATATTGAAAACAAATCCGAGTACGAAGATACAAAAGTCCGAGCAGCCCGGCAGAAACAGCGAACAAACCGACGGCGCTGCCCAAGACGGCCTGCCGTATCGGAGTAGCGCCTATGCCTTGAATAAAAAAGACCGGTGTAAGTTCGGTGTGAGTGGCAATAAGCAACAGTCCCATACCCAGAAATAAGCCGAGATAGAGGCTGAAAACAGTGATTCGCCTGCGCCTTTGGTCGGATTCCGGTTCCATACCGACCAAAACGCCCGCCGCGCCGGCGCAGTGAAACACCCCAGCCAGGAAAAAACCTATATTGTAAAAGGTGACCGCCTTATTCGGCCCGCCCGTATCGCCGATCAGAAAGCCGACTGTTGAGGCGCTCAGTCCCATGAGTAAAGCCCCACTACTGAGAGCCAGAATCCCCATGGAGCCGCTGCTCAAATAGGCCTTGACGGTGAGATACACGATGAGGGCAGGGATCAGCGAAAGGAAAATCAGATTCAAGAGGGCGAGGAGCCAGGGTGGGTCAAACACTGTTTCCGAACCCGTCGCCATGAACAAACAGATCAGAATGATGAAGACAAGGATGGGGAACGCAGCCAGCCCCCTGACCAGGCGGGGAGCGATGTTGCTTTTAGCCATAATTCATTGAACCTCTTCCAGGATGTAAAACGAAATTCAAAAAAATCTGTAAAATCAATAGTCAATTCCATCAGGCACTTTAGCTCACTTCCCAACTTTAGCTCACTTATCAACTTTAGACACTTCTGCCCCTCTCCCCCGACTTTAGGCACTTTAGCTCACTTTAGCTCACTTTAGGCACTTCTTCCCACTTATCAACTTTAGGCACTTCCGGCTTCTGCTCTAATACCCGGCAATTATCAAGAATCCAAAGCAAATCCTTTCTCTCGAAAAAGCCGCTGGCAGGCCCTGGCCACATCCTGACCATACCGCGTTCCCTTGCCGTTTTCGATTTCCTCCAGGGCCCTGTCGATGCCCAGGCCGGCGCGGTAGGGCCGGTGCGAGGACATGGCCTCGACCACGTCGGCCACGGCCAGTATCCCGGCCTCCGGAAGAATCTCTTCACCTTTGAGGCCCTGGGGGTAGCCGGAGCCGTCCATTCGCTCATGATGCTGCAGGACGATATCTGCAATGGGCCAGGGGAACCTGATGTCCTTGAGAATATCATAGCCGGCCCGGGGGTGTGTTTTGATAAGCCTGAACTCGTTGTCAGTCAAACGGGTGGGCTTGCTCAGGATTTCCGCCGGGACCGAGATCTTGCCGATATCGTGGATCAAGCCGGCCAGATACAAGCCCTTGATCTGCACCTGAGTGCATTCAAGCTCCCGGGCCAGGGCGCAGGCCAATTCGGCCACCCTGCGCTGGTGCCCGGCCGTGTAAGGGTCCCGTGATTCCAGGGTCTGGGCGACCGCCTTGATCGTGCCGGTCAAAGCCTCCTGAATCTCCCTGGTGCGACTGACCACCTGCTGCTCCAGATCTTCCTGCCTGGCCCGGTTCTCGGCCTCCAGCTGCTGCCGGCGCAGAGCGCTGGAGACATTGATGACGATTTCGTTGGTCTTGAAAGGCTTGATAATATAGCCGTAGGCCCCAATGTCCAAAGCCCGCTCCGCGGTTTCGGCATTATCTTCTCCCGTGATCATGATCAGCCCAAGATTCGGGTATTCGGTATGGACCCATTTGATAAGATCCATGCCGGATTCTCCCGGCAGATACTGATCGCAGAGCAGCAAATCCAAGGATTCCTCCTGCAGGATGACTCTGGCCTCTTCCGCGCTGGATGCGCTCAAAACCTGGCTCCCGGTTTTTTCCACTGTCCGTTTCAAGACCCGGGCAACAGAAGGATCATCATCGACAATGAGAATCTTTTTCCTGGGCATTGTTTGTCCTTATCTCTTTACGGAAGTCAGAACTTGAATCGGTTCCGGAATATTTCCGGAGGTTTGTTTGAAATTACACAAGCGCTCGATGATCGCCGGACCAAGCTCCTGCCCGGCTGCTACGAGTAATAACCCCTGGAGGGTTCGCAGATCTTCATTCATGATCATACCCGGTCGCAACTGTTCAATCATGACAGCACTCGGCTCATGCAGGTCTGCACTTTCCAGGTTCTTCTCAAGGGCTTCCAAAACGCCGGGGTCGTATTTCTCGGGGTGCTCCCTGATCTTCTCCAAGGCCTTTTCGATATTTTTTTCTCTGTAAAAAAATATGTCGAAATCGAGAACCACTTTCAGGATTCGGGCTTCCAGAGGTAAAAAACCATCTTTTTGGTCCATACTCTGATTCTGACAGCGGATGATCTCCGCCACGTCTTCAAGCCTGGGAATATGCTTGAGCAAATCAGAACCGATTTGAGGGTGCCTGTCGAAAAGCGCCTGCTCTTCCAAGGACAGGGGGTGTCCTTGGTACAATTTTTCCAGGCTCTGCCCGGGCAGGGTCATGAGTCCGATCTGGGAGAGCATGGCCGCGGTCTCCATCTTCCAGGGTTCGGTCACGCCGAAGTTGAAAAAAGCGATCTCCAAGGACTGGCGCGTGATCCTGGAGGCCCGGGCAAAGGCTTCGGGATTGAGCATGGAGAGTATTTCCGTCAGGATTTTGACGCTGCCCTTGAGGGTCTGCTCCAGAAGATCCCGCTCGGCACGAACCAATTGATACTGCTCGATCCCGCTTTTCAGGACCTTGACCAAAACCTCGGTGGGGCAGGGCTTGGTCAGGAAGCGAAAGATATGACCGTCATTGACCGCCTTGATGGCACTCTCCTGATCCGCATTGCCGGTCAGGACCATGCGCACGCTGTCCGGCGTTCGCTCCTTGACCCGGATCAAGAATTTGATGCCATCCATGACCGGCATTCTGAGATCCGAGACCACCACCGCAAAAGGCCCCTTTTTGTTGACTGCCTGCAAGCCTTCCACCGGACCCAGGGCGGTTTCCACGAAAAAGGTCTTCCGCAATTGCCGCCTGAGCCCATCCAGGACGTTTTGCTCGTCATCGACAAACAGTATTTTCTCGGTCATGGTTCAGCTTCCTCGGTGTTCAGGGTCTCGTGGCCGATTTCCATCCATTGTTCAATTCGATCCTGCAGACCGATTTTTTTGAGACAGGCTTGATCCAGGCCAAGAGTCAAGAGATCTTCTGTTCGGCCCTTGCTTTCGCTTTTGGAAAGGGCGTTGGCGACATGCACGGCCAAGAGCGGCGAGGCCTGATCCAAAGGGCACTGGTCCGGAAGATGATGAAAGGCCACCGCCTCCACAATGCCCTGGGGCAATCCCCAGAGCCCCAGGAGGTAGGCCCCGACTTCCGCATGGGAGACCCCGAAGATTTCATTTTCTGCCTCATGCACCTGAAACCCGGTTTCCTGCACCTTGGACACGACGTTTTTGTAGGCCCCTGAAAAATTGTCCATGAGGATCAGTTTGCCGAGATCGTGCAGGAGACCGGCCATGGCGGCATCGTCAACACCATCTTTGGCGAAGGCCTCCTCTTGAGCCAGGACCCTGGCCATGGTCCCGGTTTGGACGCTATGCTTCCAAATCCGATCAAGCACCCTGGCTGAAATCTTTTTCGGATCGAAAGCGGAAAAAACCTCAACCGCCAGGACCAGGGATTTGAGGGTATCCAGGCCGAGGAGATTCACGGCCTGGACCGGGCTTTCGATGTGCCTGGGAATGCCGAAAAAGGAAGAATTCACGAGCTGGAGGACTTTGGCGGCCATGGTCGGGGCTCTGGCGATGACGGCGCCTACTTTTCCTATAGACGGATCCTCCTGCTGCAGCTCTTCCATGACCTGTTGATACACCTGGGGCAGGGTTGGCAGCTTCTCCAACCCAGAGACCACCTTCACCAGCGACGCGCTGTTTAAGAGGCTGAGCAATGAGCAGGACCTGGAGATCTTGGACTTCAGTTCTTCGGCCTCGGCAGGTTTGGAGATGTACTGATGCGCAACCCGCACCGCTTTCATGGTCATCTGCGAGTCGGAATGCCCGGATAGGACAATACGCACTGTTTCAGGGTATTTTTTCTTAACTTCCTCCAGGAGCTGGACTCCGTCCATGCCCGGCATACGCATATCTGAAACAATCACGTCAAAGTGCTCTCGCTCCATTATTTCCAAGGCTTCAGGGCCGGTTTCAGCAAACCGCATGTCCCATTCCCGGCGCATGCTTCTGAGCATCCTTTGCAAGCCCCTGAGAATGTTGGGCTCATCATCGACAAACAAAATGCGTTTTTTCATATCCCCCCTCTTCAATCCAAAATCCACAATCCGCAATCCAAAATCCAAAATCTCATCGTTCCTTTGCTTCCAGCGGGAGGCGGATAACAAAGGTCGTTCCTTTTCCTTCTTCGGTCTCAAAGCTTAACAAACCGCCATGCTTGTCCACCACTGTTGAAAAGGCCAGGGCCAAACCCTGACCCGTCCCTTTGCCGACCTCTTTGGTAGTATAAAACGGATCGAAGATATAAGGCCTGCTTTTTTCAGGTATGCCTTTCCCGGTATCCGATATCCTGACTTCAATCTCCTGCTCCAGACTCCTGGTACTGATGGTGATGATCCCTTTTTCCTGCCCGTGATCTGCGGCATCAGCAATGGCATGAGCCGCATTCACGATGATGTTTAAAAAGACCTGGTTCATCTCGCCGGGCAGACAGGGGACCTGGGGCAGACCCTCTTCAAGATCGTATTCCAGATCCGAAAAATATTTCCACTCATTCCTGGAGATGGTTGCAGTGCTCTCCAGGGCTTTATTGAGGTCGACCAGGACCTTTTCCTCGCCACCGGGGTGGGAAAATTCCTTCATGGAGCGAACGATCGCCCCTACCCGCTCCACTCCCTGCAGGGTCTGCTCAACGGCCTGAGGGATCTCTTCCTGGAGATATTCCAGGTCGGACGCCTCCAGGCAGGTCTCCAGTCCTGCCAGGCTTGGGCCTGGATCATCGCCGGCCTTGTATGCGGCGACTACCCTGCCTGCCTGCTGCAGGGCCTTGGACAGATCGTCAAAAGACTCCTTGAAAAAAAGCGTGTTATCGCCAACATACTGGATAGGGGTATTGATTTCATGAGCGATCCCTGCGGCCAGCTGTCCGATGGACTCCAGCTTCTGGGCCTGGGCCAATTGACTTTCAAGGTTTTTCCGGCCAGTAATGTCGGCGCCCATGAGGAGGAGGCCGGAAAATACGCCTCGCTCATCAAAAAGAGGAGACAGGCTAAAACCCAGCAGCCCCATATTCCCTTCCGTGGTATGGTAGCTCAATTCCCTGCTTCGAAGGGCCTGTTGGGTATTCCGGCAGTCAAAAACCGCCTCTTGGAGTTTTTCCAGCTCCCAGTGGATCGGAAGTTCGAACAGAGACTTGCCCTGTACTTCCGCATCCTGCAGGCCGAAGACGGCGGCGGCTTGAGTATTCCATCGGGTGATGCGGCCGGAAGGCGTGATTTGAATGAGAATGGAGGATACGGATGAAAAGAGGTTCTTGAGTTCCTGATAGGCAGTGCTCAGTTTCTGTTCAGCCTGCTTGAGTTCGGAAATATCCACAAAACTCTCCACAAGACATTCGTGTTCCCTGATTGTTAGAGGAACGACGGTCTTCAGAATATGGACCTCTTCGCCATGAATCGTGAGGAGGATATCTTCGCTTTTATCGACCTCGCGGCCAAGATCGGCAAACGGACAGCACTCCTCTTCAGCCGGACAGAGAAAGACATGGCATGTCTTGCCAAGGACCTGCTCCTCCTGGGCTCCAATCATCTTCAAGGCCACCGGATTGGCCTGAACAATGCTTTTGTCGTTTCGATCGATGATCAGGATGCCGGCCTGGACCGCATTTAGGATTGTTCGCAGACGTTCTTCCGAATCCTCGATTGCCTTTCGAGCCGCTTTCTGGCTGGTGACATCCCTGAAAAAAGCCAGGGTCACCGTCCGGTCCTGATAGCGGGTCCGGGCCACCGAGACTTCCAGATCTACAGGCCGCCCGTCCTTTCTGAGCCCAAGGAATTCATAGCGTTCAGGCACGGTTTCGCCACGTTCGCGACGTGTGATGATCTCCGAAATCCGCTCAAGATCATCAGGATGAACAATCGTGGTAATATCCTGGTCAATATAGTCATCCGGGCTTTGTGCTCCGAACATTTCGGCAAACTTGGCGTTCGCATAGAGTATCCGGCCCTGGTGATGCATCAAAACGCCCTCATTGGAATGCTCAATGGCCACCCTGAACTTTTCTTCACTCTCTTTGAGAGCCGCCTGACTCGCCTGCAATTCGCTAAGGGCTTGCTCCAGTTCTTGAGTCCGCTCTTTGACTTTGTCCTCAAGCTCCGTCACATACCTGCGATTCTCCATTTCCAGACGTCGGCGATGCAGGCCGTTTTGCAAAAAGAGCAGCAGTTCGTTGTAGCGCAAAGGCTTGGTCAGATAGGCAAAGGCCCCGGTCTGCATGGCCGCTTCAGCCGTGTCCTGATCTTCCAACACGCTCAAAAAAATCACAATCATATCCGGGTAGGTCGACTTGACATACTGAGTCAACTCCAGTCCGGATTCTCCGGGCATCTTGATGTCAGTCAAAAGCAGGGCATACTCCTCCTGTAAAAGCAACTCTTTAGCTTCGGCTGCGCTTTGGGTCTGCGAGGAGCTGTAGCCCCAGCGGTCGAGGAAGCGCTTGACCACTCGGAGGACGCTCATTTCATCGTCGACAACCAGGATCTTCTCTGACATATTCCCTCCAAGCCTTTGTTGGAAAACTGTAAAAAATCAGGACAGAACTTACGGGTCA
>JAABTT010000094.1 GCA_011389765.1 Desulfohalobiaceae bacterium S24
CCCGGTATCTTCGCCGGGAAAACAACCGCATAAAAAAAGAACGGAACGGATTGAAACAACAACTCAAAAAGCTCGAAAAAAAAATAAGAAATTCAAAGAGCTGAAGACCCCGGCACTACAAGGCAAGGGGGATCTTGTTTTTATCGCCCTGCAGCTTTTCTTGAGTGCACGAATCGGATTCAGAGCCGTGTCTCGAGTGTTTGGTGTCCTTCGAAATCGCTTTGGTCTTCAGAAAGCGCCCTGCACCAAGACCATTGTCAACTGGATTCAGAGGCTGTCCATCACAAGAATTCAAAATGCCGGTCAGCTGCCCGGCGCCTCGGTTTGGAACGACTCCATCTGGATAATCGATGCCAGTATTGCCTTGGGAGCGGGAAAGATCCTTACTGTGTTGGCTCTCAAAGCCGACCACCATTTGAATACAGGAGCCCCCACTTTGCAAGATGTTCGCTGTATTGCCGTTCGTGTCTCTGTCTCCTTAACAGGTGAGGCCATAGCCGATTTTCTGCTCAAGGTGATCCAGGTGGTGGGACGCCCCCTTGCTTTACTCAAGGACGGGGGAACGGATCTTGCCAAATCCGTCAAAATCCTGAATCAAAGAGGATACACCGTCCCTTCCATCAGCGACGTGTCCCATGTAATCGCCAACCTCCTGAAACATGCATATGCTGATCATCCTTCGTTCGACACTTTCATTTCCTCGTGTGGCAAAGCCTCCGCCAAACTGAAACAAACCGTCCTGGCTTGCCTTGCACCGCCAAAGGTGTCCACCAAAGCCAGGTTTATGAATCTTCATCGACTTGTGACATGGGCCGATCGATTGCTCAAGCACTCTCCGGCGGGAGGGGCCGCCAAAGGCTCACTCCTGGCTAAACTTCGAACGGGCATGGATAACCTGCCTGCCTGCAGATCATTTATTCAAAGGTTCCAGCGTGATGCCAAAATGCTGCTTGAGTGCCAAAGTATTCTCAAAAATAGGGGCCTCAGCAACCAAACAATCAAAGAATGTGAATACCGGCTCGAGGCCATATCTCCTTGCTCACAGATACGTGCCAGGTTCGTAAGCTGGATGAGATCTCAGCTTGAAACTGCCGAGAACCTCGGTTTGAACGAAATTGGCATGCCTATCAGTTCTGATTCCATAGAATCTCTCTTCGGGGTTGCCAAAACTCACGGCACTGGAGAAGTAAAGGATGCCAATCGAATAGCAGCCCGCATCCCAGCCATGTGCGGACAAGTGACCAAAGAAGACGCCCGGAATGTTCTCCAGGTAAGCTGCGCGCAGCAACAAGAATCGATGGGCAACATTTTTTCGCTGATCAGCCAACGACGTAAGATCCTGCCGAATCCTGGTAGTCTCGATGCCTTAAACAAAGCAGCAAATCATGATTTCGAGCTGATACCAGGGTCCAAAAAGCGATCAAAAAAATGTGAAAATAAAACAATATCAAAAGATTATGCCGAAATGTTTGGACCAGTATCCAGCCAAAAAGGCCAACTGATTTCTGTCGCAGATACCGGCTAACCCTAACAGGGTGGATTTTTACCAAAGAACATTCAAAAAATCTAAGCCAAAAACCGAGGAAGGATTTTTCTTGGTTTTAGACGCTCTAAGTCTGTTCGGACTGAGAACGGACCAAGACAGAAAAAGTTGCTTTCTCTATATCCTTTCGACCTGGATCAGAAGTACTGGAAAAAACTCGCAAAGCGCATTGAAGGTCTCCTCAATGGACAACAACTGCTCGTCCCCTTAGAGGACCATGTTGAAATCCTGGCTCAGCACTACAAGAAACAGCTTGTTCACAAGCAGATGCTGGAACACAATGAGCCCATGGATTTCGAGCAAGATTACCAAATGGTTGACCTCAATGCTTTGGCCTCCCACGAGGGACAATCAGTAGGTCCTGAACATGTGGGAGTGCAGACCATGAAACAGCTTGGATTCTTCAAGCTATTCAGAAAACTCAAGTTTACAAAAGGGTCAAAATGCCGTAGAGATCAGCTGGGAATTTAATGAAGAAAAACTGGGCAAACCCTACGACGGCAGCTATTTCCTGCGGACTGACCGGGTAGATCTCGCTGATCAAAAAATATGGTCAGTCTATGTCATGCTCACGGTGGTCGAAGACGCCTTTCGCTGTATGAAAGATGAGCTGGGTCTGCGTCCCAACTTCCATCACAAGCCGGATCGGATCGAAGGCCATCTGTTTATCACTGTCCTGGCTTATCATCTCTTGCATTTTATCCGCTATCGCCTGAATGAAGCGGGTTTGTTTCACCGATGGACAACCATCAAGTCATGGTTGACCACCCATCGCATCAGCACAACCAGCCTGCCCAAACAAGGGGGCGGGGTCGTTCACATCCGTCATTGTTCGATCCCAACACCCAAGCAGCAAGAAATCTATTTAGCCTTGAGAATAAGCAATGAGCCAATGAGGCGGAAGAAAATAACCACGCAATAAATGTAGTGACCATAAAAACAAGCGTATATCGTGCAACACCCTAAAATACCTGAAAATCCATTCGCTGCAACCGGAAAGTCGGGTTAACATCATAAAATAATTAGCAATATTTGAAATGTTGTTAAAATTGGACATTCTTTTGGTTTCTGGTTTCAGGTGTCGGGTGTCTGGAAAGGCAAAATCCGCAAACTGAAACCTGAAACCCGACACCTGAAACCTCAAAAAGAGGCAAGATATATCACAAGATGTCCAATACATTTCTCAGATTTAGGCGTCCTGTAAAGAGCTCTGAATTCATGACGACCGTAAGGATAATTCCTGCTGCAGCGCGGCGAGTTCTTGTAGGAGATACGGGCTGGTGCGCACGGGATAGGGAGCGGGGCTTGCGGTCAGCCCTAAAAGATCCGAAGGTAATTTGGCGGTTTCCGAAAAGACGCGTTCTCTGATTCGGGCCAGATTTTCCTTTCCTTCGGGCAGTCTTTTCCCGTGGCGCATGACCTGGTGCAGGAGAGTCCGGCCCGGCAGATCTTCCTGCACGGCGCCCAGGACGTCATATTCATATTTTCCCTGGTTTTCCACCCGGAAGATTTGTTTTTGACAGGGCAGAGTCTCTTTGCCGGTGGATTTTTTTATTCTGCCCTTGCCTGCATAGGTGGTCAGCTTGTAGACCATGTCCAGATAGGGGACATCCGCGGATACGCCCATCTTTGTCCCCACTCCGAAACCGTCGATAGGGGCTTTTTGTCTGATCATCGCCTTGATGGCATATTCATCCAGGCTCCCGCTGGCAAAGATCTTGATTTTGAAAAGCCCGGCCGCGTCCAGCCGTTTCCTGACGGCTGTAGACAAGGCGTTCAGATCGCTGGAATCGATACGCACGCCCTGCAGATCAAAGGATTCACCCAATTCACGGGCCAGACTGATGATCTTGTCCACTCCGGCCAGGGGGTCATAGGTGTCGATCAAGAGGATGGTCCGGGGATAGATTCGGGTAAAATCGCGGAAGGCCTGGAGTTCGTCGTCATGGGCCTGGATAAAGCTGTGGGCCATGGTCCCGGAGACCGGGATATTGTACACCGAACCGGCCAGGGTATTGCTCGTGGCCTGCCCTCCGGCGATGTAGAAGCTTCTTGCAGCCTTCATTCCCGCATCCGTGCCGTGAATCCTGCGCAGGCCAAAGTCGAAAACCGTCCTGTCTTCGGCTGCCTGCACCACCCGATGGGCTTTGGAGGCGATCAGGGTCTGGTAATGGATCTGGTTGAGTACAAAGGTTTCGATGAGTTGGGCTTCGCCGATGGAGGCCTTGATTTCCAGGAGGGGTTCCTTGGCAAAAAACGGAGTGCCTTCAGGCATGGCCATGATCTCGCCGCTGAAGGTGAATGTTTCCAGCCAATGGAGAAAATCGTCCTTGAAAAGTTCCAGACTGTCCAGGTAGTCCAACTGCTGCCGGGTAAAGTGCAGATTTTCCAGATGGGTCAAAACATCATCCAAACCGCAGGCTATCAAGTAATTCCGCTGCTCGGGGAGCTTGCGGACAAAGAGGCTGAAGACGGCCTCTTGCTTCATGTCCAGTTCATGGTAGGCCTGGAGCATGGTCAATTCATAAAGATCGGTCAATAAGACTGAGTTTGACAAGACGATTTCCCCTTATCCGGTGCTGCCGGAAGCGATTGCAATGTATCGTGCGGAGTGCAGGAAAGCTTGCGGCTATGAGTCCAGATCCAAGTGCAGTTCTTTGTATGTTTGAAAAGGCCGGAAGTCAAATCAAACTGCAAGAATCTGATTGAGCGCCGCTTTGAGCTCATGGAGGCGAAAGGGTTTGTGCAGGAAAAGCTGGGGCTGTTCAGCATGGGTATCCGTCATGACCTGAGTCTGGTCGTAGCCGCTGGCGAGAATCACTCTGACCTCAGGCCGGATGCGGCGCAGGGCGGTGATGGTCTCCCAGCCGTCCATCCGGGGCATGGTCAGGTCGGTGAGCACGCATTGAATACGCTCTGAGTATTGGGAGAACAGGGAGACTGCTTCGCTGCCGCCGGCGGCTTCCAGGACGTCGAAACCCAAACGTTCAAGCATCTGCCGCCCCATTTTGCGGACCATGTCCTGGTCCTCCACCAGGAGTACCGTGCCTTTGCTCATGAAGCCGGAAACGGCGGGGGCTTCAGTTGCTGTTTGGGTCGGGGCTTCGGGGGTACAGGGCAGGAAGATGCAGAAGGTGCTTCCCTCCCCTTCCCGGCTTTGCAGGCCGATGGCTCCATGACAGGCCTTGACGATGCCCTGGGCCACGGAGAGGCCCAGGCCCCGGCCTGTGGATTTGGTGGTGAAAAAGGGATCGAACATGCTCTGCATGATCTCCGGTTTGATGCCGCAACCCGTGTCCCTGACCTCCAGACAGGCATAATCCGTTTCTTGAGGGGTCCAGTTCATGGGGACGATCTGCCGTCCGGTGAGGGCAGCGCCGTGTTTGGTCTCTATGCTCAAAAAGATTGTGCCTCGAGCCTGGTCCATGGCTTCCCAGGCGTTGATGATCAGGTTCATGAGCAGCTGAAGCAGGAGATTCTTGGCCGATCTGACAGTGGGACCGGCAGCCGGAAAATCGGTTTTTAGGGTGATCGTGTCAGGCATTATCTCTTGAAGAGCCCCCAGGTTTTCCCGGCAGAATTGAGTCAGATCGAAGGTTTTCCAGGTTTCATTCGTCTGACCGAGATAGGTGAGCATCATGCGGCTCGTTTCCGAGGCGCGCCGGGCAGCCTGCATGGCCTGGCTGCAATTTTTGCGAACGAGGGCGTCATCGGGCAGATCCTGAAGGCAGAGTTCCAGATTGCCCTGAACCACGCTGAGTTGATTATTGAAACGATGGGCAATGGCCCCGGCCATCCGCCCGAGGGCGTCCGACTTGTGCGTTTGCATGAGCTGAGCCTGCAGCTTCTCCTTATCCTCTTCAGCCTGCTTTCTGCCGGTTATATCGCGGGTCACCCCCTGCAGGCCGGATAGGTTTCCCAATGCATCCCGCAAGGGAACGACACTGCTTTCCGTCCATACGGCGCCGCCGTTTTTTGTGATCAGTTCGAGTTCCAGCCTGGACGTGGACTGCTTGGCGGACTGGGCCTTTTTGAGGGACTCGAGAAAAAAGCGGAATGTTTCCCGCCCGGCCGGGGTCATCAGCTTCCAGATATCGGGGACGGTTTCATGCCGGGAGTAGCCGAGCAGATGCCTGCAGGAAGGGCTGATATATGTCCAGTGAAAATCGTCGCCTGCAGCAATCTCGATCTTCCAGATGACATCCAGCATGTTTTCGGACAGGAGGCGGTAGCTTTCTTCGCTTTGCGCGAGTTGCGCATTGAGCTGCACCAGACTCTCGGTCCGTTTTTCGACTTGCTTCTCCAGATGCTCCTTTTGCTGTTGGAGTTCGTTTTCAACTGTTTTGAGCCGGGTGATGTCGGTGAAGGATATCATCCAGGAAACGGTCCGGCCAAGGTGATCGTGAACCGGGGAGATGCTCAACAGGCTGTTGATGATGCAGCCGTCTTTTCCTTTCAAGGGGTATTCCGCAAAGAGTGATTCCTGCTCCCTGAGAATTTTGCGGATCGTATCAAAATCCTCCTCGAACAGGAATGCCCTGCAGGACATCTGCTCCACAGCATGGGCCTGATCGTATCCAAAAACCCGGAGAAAAGCCGGATTGGCATAGGAGATGCGGCAGGTCTCGTCGGCAAAGACAATGGGAGCCATGGAACTCTGCAGGGCGTTATGACTTTTTTTCAGGAAGAGGCGGATGTCGAAAGCCGCGGCGTGGAGAATATAGCCGAATAAAAGGGAAACGGAAAAGAGAAACGGGAGTCGCAGGGTATAAACCGTGGCTTCCGGCCCGCTGAAAAGTCCGTTCTGATAGAGGATCCAGGCGTAGATTGCCAGGAAAATAGAGGTCGTGGCGGCAAGATATTTCAGGTCGAAGCTCATGGCGGCCAGGGCGATGACCAGGAAATAGAGCAGGAAGAACTGGGTATCGGTATAGCCGCTGCAATAAAAGACCGCGGCTAGAATGATGATGTCGAAGCAGGTGAGTACGGAAAAAAATGTCTGTTTATAGAAGGTGTTGGAGGGAAAGATATAGAGGATCAGGTTGGACAGGCCATACAGGGATATTCCCAGGCAGGTCCAGAAAAAATATTCAGGCCGTTGGTTCGAAAAAATCACCATGTAGGCCAGGATGATCGCGATGGTCAGCCGGAGGTAAGTCAGGTGTTTTTTGACGGGTGTGCTGAGCAGCATAATCCGGCCTTGATGGTAGAGTGGTTTGCTATTTGAGGAAAATGTTTTAAGAAAATCTTATCGGTCGGATGGTCTGAAAAGTTTAGGTCTTTGAGGTTCCAGTCGATCTGAGAAGGATCGACTGAATCCTTTTTGCTCACCCTTTAGACCGGAAATGATCAAAAAAGAGGCAAGCGATCAGTATCAGGTATCAACAAAAATCACAACCTCCGACCTTACGTTCATCAATCCGCTTTCTTGACAAACCCGGATTCGCATCCGTAGAATAATCTTAGTTCATAAGTCAGGGAGGCCGGAGCCAATTTCTATTACTAAAGGAGATGAAAAATGGAGAAGAATAAGACCATACTGGGAATTGACGAAAACATTGAAGCCCTGCTGTGCTATGTGTTGGGGTGGCTGACAGGAATTGTGTTTTTGTTGCTGGAGAAAGAAAACCTGTTTGTTAGATTTCATGCAATGCAATCCCTCGTGGTCTTTCTTGCCTTGTTTATTCTGAGCCTGATTGTAGGGTGGATTCCGATTATTGGATTTCTATCACCTATAATATTCCTGGTGGGGGTAATCCTTTGGATTCTGCTGATGCTTAAGGCTTTTCAAGGCGAAATGTATAAATTGCCATGGGCTGGAGAGTTTGCCGAGAATCAGGTTTTCAAAAAAAACGACCAAGGATAGTTTCAATAGCCTGACGCCGGAGGACGCTATATCACGACAACAGGGGCCATGGGCGATGTCTATCTAAAACTTCCCGTACTGAACGGGATAAGGTCAGCAAGTCCAGGGGGTTTTCAAGATATTTTGCCAAACCGAGATCTTTGGCTGAAGCATCTGACACGCGATCGCTATGACCCGTACACAGAATGATCGGGAGGTTTGAGCGGATATTCTGGATTTCTTGGGTCAGTTTGTCCCCGGTCATGTTGGGCATGGTCATGTCCGTCCAAGCACCTCGTATTCCTGCTACCCGGTCAATTGCAGAAAGTGCTTGTTTGCAAAGACGATCCGGGCCTGCGGATCAAGGGAAATGCCGACCTGGGGCGTGTTCATCAGAATATTGCGCCACTTTGGCTCGGAAAAGCGCAGCCCGGGAGGCGATGCTGCTTGAGACCGGACGTTCTTCCTCTTCTTGTCCGTCATTCCGGCGAAGGCCGGAATCCAGTCAGACGATGCTACGGAATACGTCCTTCCAAGCAGGGTTACCACTTCCAATCATTCTTATGTTCCCAGACCCTCTTTCTAAGACCTGAGGTGACACTTACGTTGATGGTGCCATTTCTCTTGCTCGTCATTACTGATTCCCGGCTACTGCTCCTCTTTTGAAATTTGCCTTCGAATCATCAGCCGAAGCAATCTCGGGCAAGAAATTTTTCTGAGAGATTGGAATATAATCTCAAAATTATGATGGAGGGCGCTGGCTAATGAGTTTTTTCCCGGGGTAAGGGGCCATATCCGGGGCGGGTCCTGGCGTTTCATTCATAAAAGCCAAGCCTTTCTTAGAGACGGGTGCTTTTTAAAGGGTAAACGCCCCAGGTACGCACTGCCTCGGCAATATTCGACAAAACCGTATCCGGCACCTGAAGGGGAATTTCCCCGTGGTTGTCCGCCAGTATAAAGCCGCCGCCCGGACCGGCCGCGTCAATTGCCGTCCGCACCTGGAATGAGGCATCAGTTTCCTCCTCTCACCTGCCGGATCGCGTAGGCCACGTCCGAGGCCCGGTCGGCAGTGGCATCCGCCCCCACTTCCTGGAAAAGCTCCTTATCAAAACGAAACGGCGCTCCGCCAACAATGATTTTTACTTTCAGGCCCTGCTTGGCCAGCAGTCTGGTCAACTCTTTGACCTGCAGGGCGGAAGGCAGCATCAGGGTGGAAATCAAAAGGATCTCAATCCGGTCGAGCTCTACCCGGCGGGCCAGCTCAGCGGTTTCAACCCGTCCGTAGTCCATGAAGGCAAAGCGGTTGGCTTTCAGGACCGAACTTACCAGGCGTTTCCCCAGCATGTGGTGATCCTCGAGCACTGCCAGGGCCATGGCCGGATGCACCCCGCCGGATGCTTGCGAAGGAGGCAGGATTTCATTGATGAATTCCTCGCAGATCCGACCGCTCATGTAAACCTGGGAAAGCGAAACCGCACCTGTCTCCCAGCCCGCACCGATCCGTTCCAGGGCCGGCACCATCACCGACTCCACAAATGTCACCGGCTCCAGCCCGGCCGCACCAGACTCAACAACAGCCCGGGCCTGTTCCCGGTCCATCACAAGCAGGGCCTGTTCAAATCCTTGTATAATTTGTTCCAACCTATAAGTCCTTGATGTTGCAGTAATTGGCCCTGATTCCAAG
Organism: Desulfohalobiaceae bacterium S24; assembly: GCA_011389765.1. Lineage (GTDB taxonomy): Bacteria > Desulfobacterota > Desulfovibrionia > Desulfovibrionales > Desulfothermaceae > JAABTT01. Next base: position 9,073 of record JAABTT010000094.1, read on the forward strand.
CCGTTTCTTCATGGTCCCTGGCTAAAACACGATAACGCAGAGGCGGATTGATGATTTTAAGACATCCACAGGACCTGATTTTAATCATTTATACTAAAATTCAAGTAAGGTAAAGAGGTCCTTGGCCGCCCGCTTTCTCCTGCTCTTGACAAAGAAAATATGAAGCAATAATTTAAATGCATATGAGACTCATTAAAACTGAAAAACAAAAAGATAATCTCGCGAAATTCTCA
>JAABTT010000095.1 GCA_011389765.1 Desulfohalobiaceae bacterium S24
TAAGTATAAGTGGAAGAGCACCCATTACGTTGAATGCCGTATATAATTTTTATCGTCTTCGATAAAAATTATTTCCACTCCGGCGGGCAGGCCACACACTCAACTCCGCGCTTACTGCTTTCTTCGGCGTACTGAATCACCGTCTCCCTGGCCGGGAGACCTTTTGCTCCCAGCTTCTCCGCCCAGGCCTTGGTGTCCTCTTGAAAGGCGGAATACCAGCGCTGGGCTTCGTCTTCAGGCAATCTGTAGAGTTCCACGCCCTGGGATTTGATATTGTCCATCATCTCGCCGTAGACTTCTGTATTCAGACCGCCGCTGGTGGCAAACGGATTGGAGCAGACCTCTTCAATGATCGGCTTTAAGTCATCCGGAGTCTTGTTCCAGCTCTTCTGATTCATGATCACCCCTTCGGTTACGCAGCCGAAGGTAGCCAGGGTTCCGTATTCAGCAACATCATAGAGTTTGAAGGCCTGAACCAACGGGGGGCAGGTGACCAGACCGTCAATGGTCCCGGTTTCCATAGCCATGTACACATCGCCCAGAGGCATGAATACCGGTTCGGCGCCGATTGATTCAATATAGCTGGTCTGGTGTCCGCCTGGGGAACGAATGCGCAGGCCTTTGGCGTCCTCCAGGGTATGCACCGGCTTGGTGGTCCAGAGGAAAGCCTGGATGCAGCCGTTCAACTCAATCATTTTCACGCCTTGGAATTCCTGATGCAGAATCTCCTCGTGCATGGCATTCCCGATGGCTGTGCCCACATCCTTGCCGCTCACCCAGGCAGCCAGGGACAGGACATCGCTCAGAGGAAAACGCCCCGGATTCCAGGTGGCGGTGAAATAGCCCATATCCGAGAGTCCGTTCTTGACGATGTCGTAATGATCAGGGCCTTTCCCCAGAGCTCCGCCGGCATACAGGGTATAGGTAATCCGACCGTTGCTTCGTTCTTTCAACTCCTCGAGCATGGGCTCCCAGACGGTCTTGACCTCTTTGCTGGCCGGCGGGTGCCAGGTGCTGAATTTGATGTGCATGGTGTCTTTGGCCATGACCTGGGTGGAAAATCCCAGGAAAACGACCAGGGTCAATCCCAAGGCCACAACCCCTGCCAGGAACGTGCATGTACTTTTCATTACTGCCTCCTCATTGTAATAGTTTCAAAACATGACCAAAAACAGTATACGAAGGACGTCGCTATTTGCCTTAATTTTTCCTTTCGAATGTATTGTAGACAATAGACAAGAATAGGTCAAGAACAATTTTATCGGCCTATTTTGGTTTCTTCAGGGTCGAAATCCAAATCGAAATCGATCCCCTTCTATCAAAAGGCGGTAAACGTCCAATTTTTCGTATCCAAGGGCTACTTTTCTTCGATTTCGATTTTGATTTCGATTTCGATTTTGATTTGGGTATCCCACTGTGGCTTTGAGGGCCATTTCTTGCCAAAGAATGCAAATACGGATACAAACTCAATTTGCCGCCTGTAGACAGCAAATCGGGCTTGGAGAAAAAGTATGTTCCAAAGCATTATAAACTGGCTGGTGCAGACCATCGGGCAGCTCGGCTACACCGGAATCGCAGGCCTCATGTTTCTGGAGTCTTCGTTTTTTCCCTTTCCCAGCGAGGTGGTCATTCCCCCTGCCGGATACCTTGCCTCCCAAAAACTCATGAACATCTGGCTGGTCATCCTGGCAGGCACCGCCGGGAGCCTGTTCGGGGCGCTCTTCAACTATTGGCTGGCCTTGAAGCTGGGCCGTCCGTTCCTGCTAAAATACGGCAGATACTTTTTTATCAAAGAAAAGACCCTGCATCGGGCCGATGCCTTTTTTGCCCGCCACGGCCATATCAGCACCTTCATCGCCAGACTGCTTCCCGGCATCAGACAGTACATCTCCCTGCCCGCCGGACTGGCCAGGATGAACCTCATGCTCTTCTGTCTGTTCACGAGCCTCGGGGCCGGCATCTGGGTCGTGGTCCTGGCGGTGCTCGGCTTCGTATTCGGTCAAAATCAGGAACGCATCACCCAACAGCTCCATGTCATTCTCCTGGTGATCATCCCGCTCTGCGGCCTGCTGGCCGGCCTGTATATCTGGAGGTATCGGAAGAAGAAAGTGAAAAGTAAAGGGTGAAACGTCGAACGCGAAACGGGGAACGCGGAAGGGAGAATGCGGAGCGTGGAGCGCGGAATGCGGAAAGGAGAAGGGGAAAATCCAAAAATGCGTCTTCCGCATTTTTGGATCAGCAGAAGAGATGCAGTCCCAGTGCCACATCCCTGCCCTCTTGGGCTAGCCGGGTGTATTCTCCAACTGCTTTTGGAGTGTCGGCCTCCAGCAAAGTAATGCCTGCAGCCTGCAGGGTGCTTTTCAGCCTGTCCGTGGCCTGCATCAAGCCGGGTGATCCCCGGCCAAGAACGATCTGCTCCGGCCTGGCATCGATCAGGTCCTGAATGTCCTCCACATCCACCTGGTGGCCTTTTTTGCGCCACCAGGGACACAGCACCTGATCCCTGCAGATCTTGAGATCCTTGGCATAGACCTGCCCTTGAATCGTAATCCGCCCGAATTGAATCTCCTGGATTTCCATATCAGTCAGTGTCCTGTGACTGCTCCGCATCGGCATACAAGGGGCGAAAACCCTCGAGTACGGCTAAAAGCGGCTTGATCTCCAGAAAAAAACGGTCCCGCTGACCCTTGGGAACCGGGGCGGTGGGAGTTGATTCAACCTTCAGGGGATTGACGTACTGTCCGTGCTTCTTGACCCGAAAGTCCAGATGGGGACCGGTTGAAAGCCCGCTCGATCCCACATACGCGATGACCTGCCCCTGGGTCACCCGTCTGCCGACTGTCATTCCCCCGGCAAAACGGCTCAGATGCATATACGTGGTTTGGTAGCTGTTCGGATGCCGGATCTTTAAATATCTTCCGCCTCCATTGCGTTGATACCCTCTGGCGACGATTTTTCCGTCCCCGATGGTTTTTACCGGCGTCCCTCTGGGAGCGGCATAATCTATCCCCTGATGCGGCCGTACCCGCTTCAAGATCGGGTGCATGCGCTTCAGGCTGTAGCCTGAGGATATTCGGGAAAAATTCAGCGGCGCTTTCAAAAAGGACTTGCGCACGGCCTGGCCCTTGGCGTTAAAGTATTCTTGGCGGCCATTCTCCAGGAAAAACAAAAAAGCCTGAAAGACATGTCCCTGATTGATGAAACGGGCCGCCAGAATATCCCCGTACCCGGCGAACTCCTTGTCCCGATACCGTTTTTCAACAATAAAGCGGAATGAATCCCCTTCCCGGATATCGAAAATAAAATCGATATCCCAGGCAAAAATATCCGCGAGCTCCAAGGCCAGCTGATCTCTCTCCCCCGCCGCTTTTACCGCCCCAAAAAGACTGGTGGAAATAGTCCCCTCAACAAGGTGCCTGGAGACTTCATAGGCGATTTTTTCCTTCTTGACTGCATAGGCGCCCTGCTCAAAACCCACGCACAGCTTTTCTTCTTCATCAATATCATATTCCAATCCAGTAAGGGCACCCTCCTTGAGGTAGAACCGATAGCTGTTGCCGCTTCTGATCTTATGCAGGGGAAACACCTCCCGGCATTCTCTGGCCAAATAATGAATATCGCTTGTGCTGAGATACTCGGCCAGAAGATCAGAGACTGTCTGGCCTTTTTGAACCTGTTTTTCCACGACCCGAATATCCTTGGCCGGCTTGTCCGGGGAAACTTCGGAATCCGAAGCAGCCTTGACCGGCTTCCGGTCGGGCGCTTGTTCTTTTGCCATGCCCTCCGGATCCAGAGACGCCTCGGATGAACTGTCAGCGCTTTCAATACTCGCCCGGGTATTGTCCAGAAAAACATTATTGATGAGGAAAACCACTCCCAGGACCACGGCAAAAGCCGCCAGAGCCGCCTGCAGGTAGATAAGTTTTCCCCCGGCCGGAAAATTCATGGTAAAGCGCATCCCGTATCGTCTATTCTTCCGCATGGACATTTCATTCCAATAATGTCTGAAAATGTCAAGGATAAACTCCTTCTTAAAATTCAAACCGTCAATCTTTCTGCATCATTTAAAAATCTGAGCCTTGCATTTCAAGGCAAAAGCAGGTATTTTTTTCACATGTCTGATTCTATCCTCAAAAAACTCGGCCATCATTTCAGCTCGAAAATTCAGCTCACTGATGTTGACTTCTGCCGAATTTTTGAAGGCCTCATGTGCCATTCCAAAGACGGGCTCTTTGTCACGGATCATGAGGGCAACATCGTCATGCTGAACAAGGCCTCCGAAGAGATGCTCGGTCTGAAGACTGCAGATACCCTGGGCCGGAATGTCCGGGATCTGGTCGGTGAGGGCTATTATGACTCATCGGTCACGCTTCTGGTTCTGGAGAAAAAAAGACCGGCTACCATCCTGCAGACCAGCTGGAAGGGGAGAAAAGTCCTGACCACCGGTATTCCTATCCTTGATGATCAAAACGAGCTCAAGTTTGTCCTGGTCAATGACCGGGATGTCTCGCTCATCAAAATGCTCAAAGAAAACCTTGAACCGGAAAATCTTCCCCAGAGCCTCTTTCAATGCCATTTGGGCGAGCTGGGCGTCGACAACGCCTATCTGGAGAGTATCGTGTTTTCCAGCCAATGTATGGAAGAGGTCATCCAAACCGCGGTCAGAGCCGCAAAATTCAACGTCAGTATTCTCCTGACCGGCAAATCTGGCGTAGGCAAAAGCCTGATCGCCCGGCTCATCCACCAATTATCCCCGCAAAAGCATGGTCCGTTCATTGACCTCAACTGTGGATCCCTGCCCACTTCTCTGCTGGAATCGGAACTCTTCGGCTACGAGCCCGGAGCCTTTACCGGAGCATCGGCCAAAGGCAAGATGGGCCTGCTGGAAAGCGCGGATCAGGGAATTCTGTTCTTGGATGAAATCGGGGAGATTGATCGTGTGCTCCAGGTCAAGCTTTTGAAATTTCTGGAGACGAAATCATTTATCCGGATCGGATCCACCCAGGAGAAAACCATAAACACCCGAATCATTGCCTCCACCAATCAGGATCTCGATGCATTGATCAGGGCCGGCAGTTTTCGCAAAGACCTCTTCTTCAGATTAAATGTCATCTCCATCCACATCCCCCCCCTGCGGGAACGAAAAGAAGAAATCGAGCCTTTGGTCAGATACTTCTTGAATTGCCTGAATCAAGAATTTGGGACCAGGAAAACCATTTCCGAAGACGCCCTGGATCTCCTCAAAAAATATATTTTCCCCGGCAATGTCCGGGAATTGGAGAACCTGATCAAACGCTTGATCACTCTGAGCGACGAAGACGAAATCACCCCGCGTCACCTTCCCAAGAACATCATCTCCGAACCTCTTGAAACCAACTCCCTCGACGATGATGCTTCTCTGCAAGAACAAGTGGCTGCTTTTGAGGCCCAGCTCATCAGAATCCAGCTCAAAAAATACGGAAGCCAGCGCAAGGCCGCCGAGGCCCTGGGCATCAACCAGTCCACCCTCTCCCGAAAGCTCAAGGAAGCCCTGCCGCACATTCTGCACTGATGTTTTTTTGCATCAAAATACAAATTTTGATGCACATTAAGATCAAACCGTGAATACGGACGAGGCAATCCCTTCCACAATCCATCCAAGTTCTCTTGGACCAACGGTGTGTTATGTTCACGGCCCCGCCTGGCTCATGACCTGATTTTCTTTGGCACAAAATTTGCTTCTATGCAGCAATGACTGTTTTTATGCCCTGCAAAGGGTTTTGTTTCTCTCGCGGTTCGTAAACATATTCTCCTGGAGGCAAAGACCCATGACCCAACAACGTGTTTCAAGAGACGATCTGATTCCGGCTCCCTGCCAGGAAGCCTGTCCTGCCGGGGTAGACGCGGCGAGGTATATTCGGCTGATCAAGCAGGGCAAATTTGACGAAGCCCTGGCGGTCAACCGGGAAAAAATTCCCCTTCCTCTGGTTTGCGGTTATGCCTGCTACAGCCCTTGCGAGAAAAGCTGCACTGCCAAGTATTTTCTCAGTCCCATCGCCATTCGCGCTTTGAAGCGGCTGGCCGCGGAAAAGGGAGGGGAAGGCTGGCGCAAGCGCCTGGAGATCGCGCCTGACACCGGCAAGCGGGTCGCGGTAGTAGGCAGCGGCCCCAGCGGTCTGACTGCAGCCTATTATCTGCGCTGCCTCGGCCATGCGCTCACGGTCTTCGAGGCCCGGAACCAGGCCGGGGGCATGATGCGCTACGGCATTCCCGACTACCGTCTTCCGGCCGAAGCCCTGGACAGGGAGATCGACATCATCAAAGACCTCGGGGTTGATATCCGAACCGGTCATCGGGTGGAATCCGCCCGGAGCCTGCTCAAGGAAGGCTTCGACGCGGTCTATCTGGCCGTGGGGGCTCAGCAAGGCGCCAAGATGCAAATTCCTGGGGAAGACAGCCCCGGGGTGATCGATTCCATCTCCTTTTTAAGGCAGCTCAACCAGGAAAAACCGGTTGCCTGCTCCGGAAGCGTGCTGGTCATCGGCGGGGGCAACACCGCCATGGATGCGGCCCGCAGCGCCAAGAGGCTTGGAGCGGAGGAGACGACCATCCTCTACCGCCGCAGCCGGGCCGAGATGCCGGCCGATCCTGAAGAAGTGGACGCGGCTTTGGAGGAAGACGTTTCTCTCAAATGCCTGACCGCCCCCACTGCAATCGCCGCGATCAACGGCCGGCTGCGAGTGACCTGCAGCAGGATGAAGCTGGGCGAGCCGGACTCGAGCGGCCGTCGCAGGCCTGTGCCGATTGCCGGCAGTGAATACAGCATGGATGTGGACCAGCTTATAGCGGCTATCGGCCAGGCTCCGGACCAGGTCCAATCATTCGGCGTCGAGCTGGATGACCGGGAATATATCCGGACCGATCCCGAAGATCTCCGCACGAACCTTTCCGGGGTGTTTGCCGGCGGGGATATCGTCAGCGGCCCGACCTCGATTATCGAAGCCATTGCCCACGGCCGGCGAGCCGCTTCCGGAATCGATCTCTTTCTGGACGGAAAGGGGGATATCGAACAAACCCTGGCCCCGCCTGAGAAGGAAGTGATCCTTGATGACTTTGTCCGGGAAAGTCCCCGGAAACCCATGGCCTGCCTGGCTCCGGAAAACCGGACCACGACCTTTCATCCGGTGGAACTGTGCATGAATGTCGAAGTGGCCATGGACGAGTCCCGGCGCTGTCTGGAATGCGATGCCCGGCGTTTTGACGTGATCCTGTACCCTGACAACTGCAAGGAGTGCAGTTACTGCGCCGAGGTCTGCGAACGGGACGTCTTCGCCCCGGCCGCGACTTTCAACCCCAAGGGCTACCGGCCCATGGAAGTCGTGCAGGCGGAGCGCTGTGTGGGTTGCATGGCCTGCTATTATGCCTGTCCGGATTTTTCCATCGATATACGGCCTCGGGGTCAACTTTTACAAAGCGCTGTATAACTCTCAATAAATATGAGCTTTGAACCTTAAACAAGCGAGGCCGTATATATGAAACGATTTTTGGAAACCGGAAATTTTGCCGTGACCCAGGGGGCGATCATCGCCGGTTGCCGTTTTTTTGCCGGCTACCCCATCACCCCGGCCACGGAAATCGCCGAGGCCATGTCCGTGAATCTCCCTTTGGTAAGCGGCTACTATGTCCAGGCCGAGGATGAGTGCGCAGCTATGCACATAGCGGTTGGGGCCGCCTCCGGGGGGATGAAGTCCATGACCGCCACTTCCGGACCCGGCTACATCCTCTATGCCGACCCCTACGGCTGGGCCATCGGCTGCGAGGTGCCTATGGTGGTCCTGAATTCCCAGCGGGTCGGACCGGTGAGCGGGATCACCGGGGCCCCGGGCCAGGGCGAGTTTTACAATTCCAGGTACCCGACCCAGGGGGGCAACTATGAAACCATTGTTCTGGCCCCGAACTGCGCCCAGGAGGCCATGCTGCTCACGGCCGAGGCCTTTTATCTCTCGGAGCGCTTCAGGACCCCGGTCACGGTGCTGGCTGACCAGCTGATCACCGACGGCTTCGAGGACATCTCCGTGCCGGAGACGGACGAAGAAAAAGAACAGATGGGCATGCGTTTTATGGAACGAAAGGTCAAGCAGGGACCGGAGTTTTATCCGCCCACGGATGAGTTGGATGTTCCGCCGGTGGTTCTGGGACACAAGACCGGGGCCTTGATGTCCGACTGGACCCCCACCGAAGAAGGCTACGACATTGAAACCCTGGAAGCGCACCACAAGCATTCCTACCGGATGATCTACAAGATCAGAAACCACCGGGAACTGATCAATCACTCCGAGACCTTATTCGTGGATGATGATCCGGACCTGATCGTGGTGGCTTATGGCACGCCGTCCAGGACCGTGAAGACGGCCGTCAAAAAAGCCCGGGAGAAGGGCTTGAAGATCGGGATGATCCGGCCGATTTCCCTCTGGCCTTTTCAGGACGAGCTCTTCAGCCGCACAAGCAATTATCTGGTGGTGGAATTCAATTACGACGGCCAGCTGGTCCGGGAAGTCGAGCGGGCCGCACCCAGTGAGAGCCGGATCAACTTTTTAGGCATCTGCGGCGAACTGCCCTCGGTGGGACTGCTCCACGAATCCTTTGACAAACTCCTGAACAATGAACCCCTGCAGCGTCAGGGATGGGAAACGGAGGCCTGGTAATGGATAAACTGACTGAAAAATATCTTCGCACACGGAAGATTCCGAGCACGGCCTGTTCGGGCTGCGGGCTTGGTCAAGCTCACAAAGCCATGATCCAGGCCTTATATGAACTGGAGGTAGACGTCGACGACGTGATCTGGGGGACTTCCATCGGCTGCGCCGGCCGCCAGACTTTCGGCACCTGGAAGGGAGACAACTTCGCCGGGACCCACGGCCGGGCCTACGCCATCGCCCGGGGCCTGCGCATCGCCATGCCTCCGGAGCAGAAGCTCATCCTGAGCGTTGGGGACGGAGACGCCTTCGGCATCGGCTTCAACCATTTGATCCACGCGGCTCGAACCAACTGCCAGATGACCGTCCTGGTCTGCGACAACCTGGGCTATCAATCTACCGGGGGGCAATTCGGCTGGACCACC
>JAABTT010000096.1 GCA_011389765.1 Desulfohalobiaceae bacterium S24
TGAATTCCAAGAGTATCCAGTTTTGGGCCGCTATGCTTTTTGCCTGCCGGCCCAAAACTGGATAAGGGGTCACGGGAATGAAAAAATTGCTCGTATTTTTGTGGAACACCCCCATCTTTCTCCAAAAAGTGATTATGGTGGTCGGGGGGTGCGTGGTCGGAGTCCTGATTTTTGTCGAGGTTTTTTTACGCTACGTTTTGGGCTCCCCCCTGTTCGGTGTTGAAGAGTTCATCCTGTTTACCGCCATCTGGCTCTATTTTATGGGTGCGGCCTATGGGGCCTATGAACGAACCCACATCAAGGCCGAACTCATCCACCTCTGGTTCACATCAAGCAGATCACAGGCGATCATCCGCTCCTTTACCGGAGTCATCACAGTATTTCTGGCTTTGACCATGCTCAAATGGAGCTATCCCTATTTTATCTGGGGTCTGACCCGGGGCGCCACCTCCCAGGCCCTGCTCCTGCCCATGGTGCTCTGCCAGAGCGCCATTTTCTTCGGCTCCATCCTGATGTGCGTCTATTTCACAGCGGAACTCATCGACAACCTCCTGCTGAGTTTCGGGAAAAAACAGGTCTTTGCACCCTTATCTGAAAAGGACAGTTGAATTATGCTTGTTGCCATTGACTTATTCATTCTGCTGGTCTTGCTGATCATTGGCGTGCCGGTTCCCTTCTGCTTCATGGCCGCCGTCCTGTTCATGATGATCGTCACCGGAGGCTTCAGCCCGATCTTCCTGATTTCCACCGGCTTCAACCAGATCAATTCCCTGGCCGTGCTCTGCGTCCTGTTTTTTATCCTCATGGGCGGCATCATGAGTTCCACCGGCATCGCCGCCCGCTTGGTGGCGATTTCGGATTCTCTGCTCGGAAGGACCAAAAGCGGTCTGGGCACGGTCTCGGTCATCAGCACCGCTATTTTCGGGGCCATCGCCGGGACCTGCACCGCGGCCGTCGCCGCCATCGGAAGCATCATGATCCCCAGGATGGTGGCCCGCGGCTATCCCCGCGGTCATGCCACAGCCCTGATTTCCGCCTCATCAGTAGAAGGTCAGCTCATCCCTCCGAGCGTGCCCATGATTCTCTATGCCTGGGTCACCTGGCAGTCTGTGGCCGCCTGTTTTCTGTCCACGGTGATACCGGGACTGATCATGGTTTTTCTCTACAGTTTTATGAACTGGTTCATGATCCGCAAACTGCCTATCAAGACCCTGCCTCCGACCAGTTTCAGCAACCAGGCCAAAGAATTCGGGTCCTCGGTGTACAATGGCTTCTGGGCTCTGCTCATGCCGATCATTGTCCTGGGCGGCATTTACGGCGGAGTGTTCACCCCGACGGAAGCAGCCGGCATCGCTTCGGTGTACTGCATTGTGGTGGGTTTTTTCATCTACCGGACCCTGAGCGTCAAAATGTTTCTCCAATCCTTGATCAACTCGGTGACCACCACCGGGGTCATCGTGCTCATGGTCTTTTTCGTGATGATGCTCAGTAAACTCTATGTCATGGAGAATGTGCCGCAGCGGCTGGTGGACAGCCTGTTCGGCCTGACCGAGAATATTTACTTGATCATGCTCCTGGTCAACCTCTTCCTCCTGCTGCTGGGCATGCTCATGGACGACTTCAGCGGAACCATTCTCGCCGCGGCGCTGCTCTTTCCGGTGATAACCGAAATCGGAATCCATCCCATTCACTTTGCCGCGATTCTGGGCACCAATCTCGGGCTGGGGAACAAGACCCCTCCTACGGCCCCCATTCTCTATCTCGCGGCCCGGATCGGCAACTGTCCCCTGGACAAAATCATCAAACCGCAGTTCATCTTTATCATTACCTGCTCCCTGCCGGTGATGCTGGTGACCACCTTTTTTCCGCCGCTCTCCCTGACCCTGCCCCATTTGCTGATGCCCAAGGCGGTCCCCTACGTGCCTTGGTTCATCGGAGGCTGAACCCTGTTTTATCAAACGGCGGACTGTCCGCCGTTTGATAACTAACTATCATCATCTCCAATTCCACAAAGGCAGCCCTCATGTCTTCACCCCTTGAACAGAACCCCTTGATCTGGGCCGAGATTGATCTGCAGGCCATCGGACACAACTGCCGGGAGGTGAAACGGGTCATCCCGTCAAACACGCTGTTCATGGCCGTGGTCAAGGCCAACGCCTGCGGACACGGCGCCTTGGAAGCAGCCCGAACCGCCCTGGAGAACGGCGCCGATCGGCTCGGCGTCGCCAGAATGGCTGAGGGCATCGCCCTGCGGCAGTCCGGCTTTCAGGTCCCCATCCTGGTTCTCGGCCCTACAGACCCGGCCGATACCCCTTCGCTGCTGGACTACGATCTGAGTCAGACCATTTTCGATCCTGAACAGGCGAGAGGCTTTTCCAGGCAGGCCCTGGCCCTGGGCAAGACGCTCCAGGCCCATCTTAAGATCGACACCGGCATGGGCCGCCTGGGGCTCGTTGCGGCACCGGATTCCGAGGCGCCCGTTCCCTTCAAGCCCGAAGCCCTGAACCAGGCCCTGGACATAGCGCGCCTGCCCGGCCTTGATTTCGAAGGCTGCTATACGCATTTTGCCCGGGCGGACAGCGCGGACAAGACCCATGCCCGGGGGCAGCTGGACTGCTTTCTGGCCTTGATCCGAGACCTCAAAAAACAAGGACTGGAATTCAAACTCTCTCATGCCGCCAACAGCGCCGGGGTGATCGATCTGCCCGAATCCCACCTGGATATGGTCCGTCCCGGGATCATGCTCTACGGGCTCTATCCGTCCAAAGAGGTTGATCAGCAGGCGGTTTCCCTGAAGCCGGCCATGAGCCTGAAAACCCGTGTGGCGCAGATCAAGAAGGTCGGCCCGGGATTTGTCGTCAGTTACGGCTCCACCTTTGCCGCCCGGCAGGCAACAAGCATCGCCACCCTGCCCGTGGGCTACGCCGACGGCTACAGGCGGAACCTCTCCTCCCGGGCTGAAATGCTGGTCCACGGAGTCCGGGCCCCGGTGGTCGGGCGGGTCTGCATGGATCAGACCATGCTCGATGTCGGCCATATCCCCGGGGTCAAAGCCGGCGATGAAGTCGTGATCCTGGGAAAACAGGGGGAGGAGTCGATGCCGGCTGAAGCCCTCGCCGATCTTCTGGGGAGCATCAACTACGAAGTCGTGGCCGGACTCATGAAGCGCGTGCCGCGGGTGTATACACAGTTACACCCTGAGGGCTGAAGCGCTGTTGTGGCCGCATCAAAACAGGATTTAGCCTGATACGTTTTTGACCGAAAGAAGGAGCAGTGTGTTTTTCGCAAATCTCATATCCGGATCGGGCTCAGGCTTAAGGCTTCATCCGGATTTTTTTCCGTCCTTTCAAGCCCCGAAACAAGGCTTTTTTGAGAAATTGCTTCTTCTTCAGTCCCGGCTTTTCGCTTGACAGAATGGAAAATTGATTTAGCTATACAGGTATTGGCAGAAATCACAGTTTTCAGTCTGCCGCCAATCAACCATTCATTGCAAGGAGAAACTATGTCTGCAGTAAAAAACGGCGACACAGTCAAAGTCCACTATCACGGGACCCTCGACGACGGGACTGTTTTTGATTCTTCACACGAACGTGATCCCTTGAGTTTTACCATTGGACAGGGGGAAATCATCCCGGGTCTTGAAAATGCCGTCCAGGGCATGAATCAAGGCGACACCAAATCCGTGAGCATCCCCCCTGAAGAGGCCTATGGCAGCCGCCAGGAAGAGAATATGCTCCAGGTCAATCAGACCGATATTCCTGAAGAAATCAACCCGGAAGAGGGAATGGTCTTGCAGGTCAAGACCCAGGACGGGCAGAGCCGGAATGTCACCGTGGCTGAAGTCACCGAGGAGGCCGTGACCCTTGACGGCAACCACCCCCTGGCCGGCGAAAATCTCAATTTTGAAATCAACCTGGTCGAGGTCCAGCCGATTTCTTAAAAAAGCCTCGACTGACCTGAAAAACAGGCCGGTTGACAAAAAGCGGTTTCTCAAAGAATCTGCGGGTCATCCGGCCTTTTTTTTGGGCTTGAGGTTCGATCCTCGCTCCTTGAGGATGTATTTGGTCAAAATTCCGGCAAATGCCCATGTCCCAACCTGATTTTGCACACCCAGACAAAGCCGCCGGGAACACAAGCTCCCCGGCCCCTGAATCACTCCCCTGGACCTACGGCCGGGTTTTTCTCTTCTGGCTGCCTCTGGCTCTGACCTGGCTGATGATGGCCACGGAAGGGCCGTTTCTCAGCGCAGTCATCGCCAGAATGGCCGAGCCGGAGTTCAATCTGGCTGCATATGGCGTGGCCTTTTCCATCGCCTTGATGGTGGAAGCTCCGATCATCATGATCATGTCCGCTACCACCGCACTGGTCAGGGACCGGGATTCCTATCGCAAAGTCAAGCGCTTCATCTACAGCCTGAATGCGATCATCACCTGCCTCATGCTGCTGCTCATCTTCCCCCCGATTTTTTCCTTTATCGCCCGGGATCTTATCAAGCTCCCGGAACATCTGGCCCATCTGACCCATATCTCCTGCATTATCCTCCTGCCCTGGCCCGGCGTCATCGGCTACCGCCGTTTTTACCAAGGGATCCTGATCCGCAACAACCGCACCCGATATGTGGCCTATGGCACCATCCTCCGGCTGTCGGCCATGGCCGGCACAGCCCTGCTGATCCATCGCTTTTCCGATATCGCCGGAGCCCACGTCGGTGCCGCGGCCCTGTCAGCCGGGGTCACCTGCGAGGCCGTAGCCAGTCGGGTCATGGCCTGGAATGTTGTCAAGGAGCTCCTCGCAGTCGAGGAATCCTCCCGCTCTGCATTGAGTTACCGCTCCATTTTCATTTTTTATCTCCCCCTGGCCCTGACCACCATCCTGGCCCTGGGCATCAGACCTCTGGTCACCTTTTTCATGGGAATCGCTCCAATGCCGGTGAAGTCTCTGGCCGTCTTCCCGGTGGTCCATTCCCTGACCTTTCTGTTCACCTGTCTGGGACTCTCCTTTCAGGAAGTAGCCATTGCCCTGGTCGGGGACCACCTGGAAAATTATACGGTCTTGAAGCGCTTCGCTGTCGGCCTGGGGACTCTGGCCTTTCTCGGCCTGAGCCTGATCAATTTTACCCCATTGGCCTCGATCTGGTTCCAGGACATCTGCGGCTTGTCAAGCAAGCTCACTGAATTTGCCCTCCTGCCGGCCCAAATACTGACCATCCTTCCCTGTCTCTGGGTCTGGCTCTGCTTTCAACGGGCCATGCTCATGAACGGCCGGCATACGGGACCCATAACCATCAGCACCGGACTGCAGGTCTTTCTGGTCCTCGTCACCCTCATCACCCTCATCAAGACCACCGAGCTGGTGGGCGCCGTTTCAGCCTCCATTGCCCTGCTGGTGGGTTCGGCCTCAGTCCCGATCTATCTGCAGCCGGCCTTTTCCCGGGTCTTGCGAAAGACCTCGGGGGAACGCGCCTCCCGAGGCCTGAAGACTCAGCCCAAATCACAGGCTTGATCCGAACAGGAGCAACTGAGCTGCGAAAAAGCATAAAACAAACGTTCCTCAATGCGTTTCCGCTCCGGGGTCAGGACGTACTGCGGGGCTTGGGCAGCCAGGGCCTGCAGCCGTTCCCAATCCGGCAGGGCCTGATAGCCGGTCTCCTTCAAAAGCCTGCCGTCGGCCGCCTGGAGCAGCAGGGCTTTTTGCGTGTCCGTGACCACCACGAATTTGGGTGGCCCTCCGGGATGCAGCCGGGCCCCGGCCACGGTCTGCCTGGTATAGGTCTCCGGCTCGCCGGCGCAGAATACAAGGGCCATGAGAGGGTCCCCGGTATCGGAAAAAACCACCAAATCCAGTAATCCCGTAAACTCCCGCCCATCAATCGGGTATGGCACCCGGATTTTGGTCTTTAAATTTTTGGCGGGATAGCCCTTGCGCTCCACCAGCATTTTGACAATGGCCTGCCGGATGTCTTCATAGGTGGTCGCCTCGATCCGGCGGCCGCTGAGATAATCCTCAATTGTATACCCAAGACTGATTTCATGCATTATATTGCTCCATTGCCATTTTTCAAAAGTTTCGAAGGATTGCCACAGACCTCGGCTTTGTCAAGTATTCGATACAGGAGCAATATATATTTTGCTCCGCAAAGAAAAATCAACGCTTTTCCTGTTCCTGTGATGCCTATTTTTGCATTTTTTTTGAAAAAAATATATACAAATCCCGGGACAAAATTTTGACAAGGGCTAAAAACCCTCAGATCCCCGGCTTTGATTCACAAAACCGCCCCCGGGGATTTGTATATGAATTGACTTGACAGTTGGCAATCAGGCTTGCTATGAGTACCTCTTGTCTTGAACAGGCGCGTAGCTCAGGGGTAGAGCACTTGCTTGACGCGCAAGGGGTCAGGAGTTCAAATCTCCTCGCGCCTACCACCCCAGACTCTTTAGGGAGGCCCCGGCCTCCCTATTTCGTTTCCAATCTTTCACGGGCAATGGAGGAAACTCTGTGCAGGTGCTCATAGCAGACCAACCCCAGGATGTCCGGGCAGACGAGACTTGCGCCGAAATACTCGGCGCTGCCTTGAGCGGAAAAAAAATGAAGAAAACTGTAGCCTGTCGCTGCGCTGAAAAATTCCATGATCTGAACCGCCCCCTGCCGCCGGACTGTACCCATCTGGAGCCGGTCTACAGTGATCAGCCTGAAGGCCTGGACATCATTCGCCACAGCACGGCCCATATCATGGCCCAGGCCGTGAAGACGCTCTTTCCAAGGGCCAAGGTGGCTATCGGCCCGGCCGTGGAAAACGGCTTTTACTATGACTTTGAATTCGATCGAAGCTTCACCCCCGAGGACTTAGCGGCCATTGAAAAGGAAATGGAACGGATCGTGGCCCGGGACGAAGCTTTTTCCAGAAGGGACGTCCCGGTTGATGAAGCCAGAAAACTCTTCCTCAGCTGCAATGAGGCCTATAAACTGGAGCTGCTGGAAGACATGGAGGACGACCGGGTCAGCCTCTATCAGCAGGGGGATTTTATTGATCTCTGCCGGGGTCCCCATGTCCCGTCCACCGGAACCCTGCAGTCCTTCAAGCTCACCAGCGTGGCCGGGGCCTACTGGCGGGGCGATGAACACCGCCCTATGCTCCAGCGAATCTACGGAACCGCCTGGGCCTCGGACAAAGACCTGAAAAAACATCTCCAGCAGCTGGAAGAGGCCAGAAAACGGGATCACCGAAAACTGGGGGCCGAGCTTGAACTCTTCACCTTTTCCGATCAGGCCGGTCCGGGCATGCCTTTGTTCATGCCCAAAGGGGCTCTCATCCGGACGATCCTGGAAGACTTTGAAACCAAGGAGCATTTGAAACGAGGCTACGAGCTAGTCCGGGGGCCCCAACTCTTGCGACGGGAGCTCTGGAAGAAATCCGGCCATTATGACAATTACCGGGAAAACATGTATTTTTCCGAAATCGACGAGCAAGTTTACGGGATCAAGCCCATGAACTGCCTGTCCCATATGCTCATTTACAAATCCAGCCTGCGCAGTTACCGGGACTTGCCCCGGCGTTTTTTCGAGCTCGGCGTGGTCCATCGTCATGAAAAGTCCGGAGTGCTCCACGGTTTGATGCGGGTCCGGCAGTTCACCCAGGATGATGCGCATATCCTCTGCCGACCGGATCAGCTCCAAGAGGAAATCATCCGCATTATCCGCTTGGTCCAGGACTTGATGCAGCTCTTTGATTTTGAATATGATATTGAAATCTCCACCAGGCCGGAAAAATCCATTGGGACCGAAGAAGACTGGGACCGGGCCATTCAGGCCCTGCAGCAGGCCCTGGAACATCTGGGGCTGAACTACAGCATCAATGCCGGCGACGGCGCTTTTTACGGCCCCAAAATTGATGTCAAGCTGCGGGATGCCCTCAACCGGCAATGGCAATGCTCAACCATCCAGTGTGACTTCACGCTCCCCAATCGTTTCGAGCTCCAGTACATCGGGCAGGACGGCGAACGCCACCGCCCGGTGATGCTGCATCGGACCATTTTAGGGGCCATTGAACGCTTCATGGGTGTCTTGATTGAACATTACGCCGGAGCGCTGCCTGCCTGGCTGTCCCCGGTCCAGGCCCGCCTGCTGAACATTACCGACGAACAACAGGACTATATTCAGTCCTGCCGGGAAAAACTGCGCGGTTTCGGGCTGCGGGTGGAAGCGGATGAACGGAATGAAAAACTCGGCTTTAAAATCCGGGAAGCCCAAATGGCAAAAATTCCATATATACTTGTCGCCGGCAATCAGGAGATGCAGGATCAGACCCTGAATCTCCGCCTCAGAGATGGCACGCAAAAGGGTTCGCTATCCATAGAGAGCGTGGCGGACCAGATTCTCAAAGAGTGTCAGGAACCTTTTACACGTGGAGGGATGAGCTATAGCTTCACCTACTAAAACCCGTCGAAATCATCAGATCCGGGTCCCTGAAGTCAGGGTGATCAATGAAGAGGCCGAACAGCTGGGAATCATGCCCACGAAAGAGGCTCTGCAATTAGCGGCTGAAAAGGGGATCGATCTGGTGGAGGTCGCGCCGCAGGCCAAGCCGCCTGTCTGCAAGATCATGGATTACGGGAAGTTTCAGTACCAGCAGAACAAGCGACAGCAGGAAGCCAAGAAAAAACAGGTTCAAGTCCAGCTCAAGGAAGTGAAGTTGCGGCCCAAAACCGATGAGCATGATTTGAACACCAAGCTCAATCATGTCCGGAGATTTCTGGCCAAAGGGGACCGCTGTAAAATCACCATTTTTTTCCGGGGACGGGAAATTGTGCATAAGCAGCAGGGTCAGGAGATTCTCCAGAACATCAAGGACGTGCTCGCTGATGAGGCTCGGGTTGAGCAGGAACCGAAGTTCGAGGGCCGAACCATGAACATGGTCTTGACTCCTTTGGGTCAGAAACCGCCCGCGAAACAAAAATAATGCTTTGTCCAAAGCTGGCTACGCCCGCAACCCAAAGGTTCCAGGTTCACGGTTCACAGTTCACGGTTAAGAAAAAAAACAGTTTTTCAAACGACCCAGAATGTATCTTCCGAATATCTT
>JAABTT010000097.1 GCA_011389765.1 Desulfohalobiaceae bacterium S24
AAGACAGAGATCAGAGATCAGATGTCAGAGGGCAGAGGGCGGAAGACAGAGATCAGAGATCAGAGGTCAGAGGTCAGAGGGCGGAAGACAGAGATCAGAGGTCAGAGGTCAGAGGTCAGAGGGCGGAAGACAGAGATCAGAGATCAGATGTCAGAGGTCAGAGGGCGGAAGACAGAGATCAGAGATCAGAGGTCAGAGGTCAGAGGGCGGAAGACAGAGATCAGATGTCAGATGTCAGAGGTCAGGGGGCAGAAGACAGAGATCAGAGATCAGATGTCAGAGGTCAGAGGGCGGAAGACAGAGATCAGATGTCAGATGTCAGAGGTCAGGGGGCAGAAGACAGAGATCAGAGATCAGATGTCAGAGGGCAGAGGGCGGATGGCGGGAATCAGGATGCGGAGCAAGCGCAAGCAGATCCCGGCGGAACTTCTGAGAAGGCCATCCAGCTGCCCTTGGGCGGTCCCGGGGGGTGGATCTGGATCAGCAGGGGGGAGGGCGTCGGCCTGGTGACCAAACCCGGCCTGGAGGTTGCCCCGGGGTTTCCGGCGGTGAGCAAGGGGCCGCAGACCATGATCGTCCGGGAGATTCAAGAGGTTTTCGAGCAGACAGCCGCCGCAGGTTCGGTCGCAGTTGAGATCTTTGTGCCCAGAGGGGACGAGCTATCTAGGAAGACTCTGAATGCCCGGCTGGGGATTCTCGGGGGGCTTTCCATTCTGGGGAGCACGGGTCTGGTGCACCCCCTGTCGCATGAGGCCTATCAGGCCAGCATCAGGGCGGGGATCCGGGTGGCGGCGGCGGTCGGCCTGCAAACCCTGGTCCTGAGCACCGGCAGGAAGAGCGAACGCTACGCCCAGGGGCTCAGGCCGGATCTCCCTGAAGAGGCCTTTCTGCAGATGGGGGATTTTTTTCAGTTCACGGTTCAAACTGCGCTTGCCCATGGCATGAGGCAATTGATTCTGAGTGTTTTCTGGGGCAAAGCCGTAAAAATGGCCCAGGGATTTCCCCATACCCATGCCGCCAAATCCGAGTTGAGCCTGAAGCGGCTGGGAGAATGGGCCTTTGACCAGTACCGGGATGAAGAGCTCAGACGCCGGATCCAGACGGCCAACACGGCCAGACAGACTTTCGGCTTCATCCGGCCGTGCTTTCCGGAACTGATCGAAGAGGTGGGCAGGCGGATACGGACCACTGCTTTGGATTTTGCCGGCAACAAGGCGGATGTGCAGGTTTTGATTCTGGACTTTGAGGGCAAGCCCGTCAATACGGGGCAATCGTCTTCATTGGCCTCCTTTGCACCTTGAGAGCGTCTGGGAACGGGCTGAAAATATTTTTGTGATTTTCATAAAAGGGATGAAGGCATAGGTCACGAAAATGCAAAAAATGATGCCGCTTGTCGAAATCATCGGAATAGGACTTGGCCTGCAGGACTTGACTGCCCAGCACCTGGAGCTGGTCCAACAGGCCGAGGTCCTGGTCGGAGGGTCCAGACATCTGGCTCTTTTCCCTGAGGCGCGGGCTGAAAAAATCCGCATCGGCAGCAATATCCAGGCCGTGTGCCGGGCTCTGGAAGAGCGCATGGATTGGCGCAAGGTCGTGGTCCTGGCCTCCGGAGATCCCCTTTTTTACGGAATCGGAGCGGTTTTGATCCAGAGGCTGGGCCGGGACAGGGTCCGGATTCATCCCAATATCAGCTCCGTGGCCGCTGCCTTTGCCAGGATCAAACATCCCTGGTCCGAGGCCGGTCTGCTGAGCCTGCATGGGCGTCAGGGGGACGCCGACCTGGAGAGGCAGCTGAAGGGCCGAAAGCTCTGCGCGGTGTTGACCGATCGCAGCAGAACTCCGGCCTGGGTGGCATCCCGTTTGATGGACCAGGGGCAGGAGATGTTTGACATGTGCGTTTTGGAGCGCCTGGGCGCCGCAGATGAACGAGTCGGGTGGTATGCCTTGGAAGAAGCCGCCCGAACAGCATTTCATGATCCGAATATTGTGATCCTCAAGCGCAGAAGCATGGAAACAACACCGGTCCTTCGCAGCTTTGTCCCGGGCATGCCGGATACCTGCTTTGCGCACAGCCGGGGCTTGATCACCAAAGCCGAAATCCGGGCCGTGACCCTGTCTAAACTGGAGCTCCTGCCGGAATGCGTGGTCTGGGATCTCGGAGCCGGCTGCGGTTCGGTCGGGATCGAGGCCGCTCTTTTGGTGGCTCCGGGGCAAGTGGCGGCCGTGGAAAAAAATGAGTCACGTATCTCGGAAATCAGGGAAAATCAAGAACGATTCCAGGTCGAAAATCTGGAGATCATCCAGGCCGAACTTCCGGAGGGCCTCTCTCGGCTGCCCGCACCGCACCGGATCTTTATCGGGGGCGGCGGGGAAGGACTTGCGGCGATAATGACAGAAGCCGGAAAGTATCTGCTTCAGGAGGGCATTATGGTGGTCAATACGGTCCTCTTGGAGAATGTCCAGGCCGGCAGGCAGGCCATGCAGGCCCTCGGTCTGCAGACCGATCTGGTCCAGGTGCAGGTCGGCAGGAGCAAGGCAATGCCCTGGGGGGCAAGACTGCAGGCCCAGAATCCGGTCTGGATACTTCAGGGAAGAAAGCCGGAATCGAAGCGTTCCCCTGAGAAAGGCGACTGAAGCGGGCCTGCAATCGAAAATCGCAATTCGAAAATCGAAAATATGAGAGTCCCTCTATGCCAATCACAACTCATCCCATTCTGTTTGTCGGGGCCGGTCCCGGAGACCCTGAACTGATCACCGTCAAAGGACAAAAGGCCCTCATGCAGGCGGATTGCATTGTCTATTCCGGCTCTCTGGTCCCGGAGGCGGTGCTTAAGTGGAAAAAAGAAGGCGCGGAAACAGTGAATTCGGCACCCCTGCATCTGGAGCAGATCATCGAGCGGATCCAGAGTGCCTGGCAGCAGGGCCAGAAGGTGGTCCGGCTGCATACCGGCGATCCCAGTCTGTACAGCGCGATGATCGAGCAGGTCCAGGAACTGGCCAAGCAGAATATTCCCTACCGGGTCATCCCCGGCGTCACCGCGGCCTTTGCCGCTGCAGCGGGTCTGGGGTTCGTGTACACCCTTCCGGAAGTCACCCAGACTTTGATCCTGACCAGGATGCCCGGGCGGACCCCGGTCCCGGAAAAAGAACACCTCCGTTTCCTGGCCGGGCACCAGTGCTCCCTGGCCATCTATTTGAGCGTCTCCCTGGTCGAGGAGGTGGCGGATATTCTTGGTGAAGCCTATGGCCCGGAGGTCTCCTGTGTGCTGGCCTCCAGAGTGAGCCAGCCGGAAGAGAGCTTTTTCTGCACCCCGGTCAAGGATCTGGTCAAGACCGTTGAACAGGAGCAGATCAAGCGGCAGGCCCTGATCATTATCGGGAAGACCCTGGAGTACGGAACAGAGAAAGCCCTGTCGGCCAAGTCCAAACTCTATGCTGAACATTTCAGTCATGGCTTCAGGAAATAACAAGAGAACTGTTGCCCTTTGGGTTGTCAGCCCGGATGGATATCGACTTGGGAAGACCATAGCGGCCGCCCTGCCGGGAGCGGTTCTCTTTGCCGCCGAATCGGTTGCCCAGGGGCTGGATGAATTGGAAACGGAGCAGGCTTTCAGCTCTCTGGGTTCGGCCGTTGCCGAGCATTTTCAAACCTTCTCCGGCCATGTTTTTGTGATGTCCGCCGGGATCGCCGTCAGGGTGATCGCCCCCTGGATTCGAAGCAAAACCACGGATCCGGCAGTGGTGGTGCTTGATGATCTGGGGAAAAACTGCATCAGTCTGCTTTCCGGACATTTGGGCGGGGCCAATGCATTGACCTGGACAATCAGCGGCATTCTAGGCGCCCGTCCCGTCATCAGCACGGCTACGGATATTCGCGGTCTTCCGGCTATTGATGCTTTGGCCAAGGCCAGGGGGCTGCTCATTGAAAACCCCGAGAGAATCAAAACCGTGAACATGGCCATTATCAACCGGGAGTCGATCCGGGTCCATGATCCCTACGAGCTCATGATCCCTGATCTTCAGCAGGCAGGGGTCGCCATGCGGGTGCAAGCGGGGACGTCGAGCCCCGGCATTGACATTGATGATCGTCTGAAGTCCGCCCCTGAGGGTGAGCTGATTCTCAGACCCAGGAGTTTGGTCGCCGGCATCGGATGTAACCGGGGGACAGACAAGGAGGAGATTCTGGAGGCCCTGTCCAGGGTCTGCCTGAATTTTCAATTGGCCCGGGCCAGCCTGGTCTTCCTGGCCTCCGTCGACTTGAAACAGGATGAGGCGGGATTATTGGCATTAGCCGAGACCCTGGGCCTTGAGATTGCTTTTTTCAATAAACAGCAGCTTTCAGATGTACAGGGGATTCAAACCCCGTCCAAGAAAGTGGAACACTGGATAGGAGTGCAGAGCGTATGCGAAGCAGCAGCAATACTGGCCGCGGACGGCGGGCAACTGATCATCCCCAAACAGCGGCTGGGCAATGTGACAGTGGCTCTGGCCAGGAGGCGCCCGCCTTTTTTGTCGTCGGCATTGGACCCGGAGATCTCGAACATCTTTCCCGGCGGGCTCTGGAGATCCTGCAGAAAGTAGAGGTCGTGGCCGGGTACAGCAGGTACCTGGAGCTCATTCAACCACTGCTGGCTGAGCAGGAAATCATTTGTTCGGGCATGACCCAAGAAGTGGAGCGGGTGCAGGCCGCCCTGGAGCGCTGCCTGGCCGGCCGGTCCTGCGCCTTGGTCTGCAGCGGCGACCCCGGGATTTACGCCCTGGCCGGCCTGGTTCTGGAGAGCTGTGAGAAAAAAGGCATTCAGGTCTTCAGACCTCAGGACCCCAGGCCGGATACCAAACACGGGCCTTGTCTACAACTGGAGATTATCCCCGGGATTCCCGCACTGTCCGCTGGAGCGTCTCTTCTGGGGGCTCCCTTGACCCATGATTTTGCCGCTGTCAGCCTGAGCGATCTGCTTACCCCGTGGGAGCGTATCGCGGCCAGGCTGGAAGCCGCAGCCAAAGCGGACTTTGTCATTGTCCTGTACAATCCGAAAAGCGGCAAGCGGCAGTGGCAGCTGGGAGAGGCCATCCGCATCATTGGCCGATACAGGGATGCAGGCACAGTGGTCGGCATTGTGACCAGGGCCATGCGCCGGGGCCAGTCTGTGCAAATTCTTTCATTATCCGAACTGGAGGCGGCCGATGTCGATATGCAGACCACGGTGTTCATCGGCAGCTCGCAGTCCAGGCAATATATGGATTTTATTCTGACCCCCCGGGGATATGCACAGAAATACCGGCTCTCAGACGAAACCGGCATCCGCTTTGAGACAGAATGCCTTTGAAATGGAGAATTGTTGGATGACAGGTACAAAAAATACCGGCCTCGCCCCCTGCATCTCCGTCCTGGGGACCGGCTCGGATGTCGGCAAAAGCGTGGTGGCGGCCGGATTGTGCAGGATATTCAGTCAAATGGGATTTCGGGTGGCTCCCTTCAAGGCCCAGAACATGTCCAACAATTCCGGGGTCACCCCGGAGGGGCTGGAGATGGGGCGGGCCCAGATCGTCCAGGCCGAAGCCTGCGGCTTGGCGCCCCAGGTGGACATGAATCCTGTGCTGTTGAAACCGAGCGGTGAAAGGGGGTCCCAGGTGGTCCTCCTCGGCCGGGTATATGGCAACAGCACGGCCCGGGAATATTACCGGGACAAGACCCATTTGGAGACCGAGGCCCGCAAAGCCCTGGACCGTCTCCGCCGGGACTTTGATCTGGTGATCATGGAGGGCGCGGGGTCCTGCGCCGAGGTCAATCTCATGGCCCATGACTTTGTCAATCTGCGCATGGCCGCGCATGCTGAGGCAAGCGTCATCCTGGTGGCTGATATCCACAGAGGCGGGGTGTTCGCCCAGATTGTAGGGACCCTGGCCTGTCTGTCTCCGACCCAGCAGGCCATGATCAAGGGCTTTCTGATCAACCGTTTTCGGGGGGATGTCTCCCTGTTTGACTCCGGCGTGGACTGGATCGAAGCGCAAACCGGTAAAAAAGTCTTTGGGGTCCTGCCCTGGTACCGCCATATAACCATTGAGGCCGAGGATTCCGTGGTCATCGAGAAATCCAATCTGGAGCAGAGCTTTGATTGGAGCAAGCCCTGTCTGGGGATTCTCAGACTTCCCTATGTTTCCAATTTTACGGACTTTCATGCCTTGAGCAGGATCAAGGGCCTGAGTGTCGGGTTTGTGGAGAGGCCTCGGGATTTGAGCAGGTTTCAGGTGCTGATCATCCCCGGCTCCAAAAACACCCGATCCGATCTGGACTGGCTGCATGAATCCGGCTGGGGCCACAAGCTGAAAGCCTATGCCGAACAGGGCGGTTTCATTCTGGGAATCTGCGGCGGGTATCAGATGCTGGGTCAGGTGGTGGAGGACCCGGACGGCGTTGATGGAAGCCCGGGATCGACCCCTGGGCTGAACCTGCTTCCTGTCCGAACCATGCTGCAATCCCCGAAGACCACCTCCTGGAGCACCTTTGCCTGGGGTCGGTCCAGGGGCGCGGGTTATGAGATCCACATGGGCCGAAGCGTCTTGCTGGATGGCGCCCTGCCCTGGCTGGAGGTCGACAGCCGCAACAATCAGGCCTGTCATGATCAGGACGGCTGCATCTCGGCAGACGGCCGGACCATGGGCTGCTATATGCACGGCTTCTTCGATGAATCCGAAATGCTGGCCGCCTGGCTGCAGCATCTTGGACTGGAGGCCCTCGTCCTGCCGGAGGACATGGGCTGGCGGCAGGCCAGGCAGCAGGAATACGATCTATTGGCCGGGCATATGCACCAGCATATTGATATTGCTGGAATACTTCAGAGCTCTTTACAGTACGCGTAAATTTGAAGAATTTTTTGGACATCTTGTGATAATTTTTGCCTCTTTTTGAGGTTTCAGGTGTCGGGCCTCCGGCTCGTAGAGCCTACGCCTCGGAGAGTGTCAGAGCTTAAAGACTTGATATAGCTTTATCTTTCTTTTCCTGACACCAGAAACCAAAAAAATGTCCAATTTTAACAATATTCCTTACATTGTTCATTATTTAAAAATGTTAAGACTCAACGTCGCAATCTATGTATGAAGTCTGCACTCAATACTGTGAACGGAGTTTTCCGATGATACCGGAACATGGCGGCAATGTCCGGAGCCTGGCGGCTGAACTGGGATGCCCGACAGAGGATATCATTGACATGAGCAGCAATCTGAATCCCTTCGGACCGGCTCCCGGCCTCCTGGATCACCTGCAGGATCGTCTCCGGGATATTTTTGCCCTGCCTGAAATGAATGCCTCCGGCATGGTTCAAGATTTTGCGGATTTTTACGATCTGGACCCGGCCCGGATCCAGGCCGGCAACGGGACCACGCAGCTGATTGACGCCATCCCCCAGGCCTTGACTGCCCGGAAAGCATTGATCCTCGCCCCGAGCTATTCAGAATACGCCCGGGCCTGCCGGATGCACAATCTAAAGCCTGGTTTTTTTACAGCATCGGCACAAGACTCCTTTCAAGTGGATATGGAGTTGTTTGCCCGTTCGGTGTCCGGATACGACCTGGTCTTTTGCTGCAACCCCAACAATCCCACGGGCGTGTTGATGCCTCGCTCCGAGATCCTGGCTCTGGCCGACGAGCATCCCCGGGTGCGCTTTGTGATCGATGAGTCCTATTTGCCCTTTGTTCCCGGGGCTGAAGAAGAGACCCTGATCCATGCCGATCGGCCGAATCTGTTTGTCCTCAACTCCATGTCCAAGATTTTCCGCATCCCCGGCCTGCGGGTCGGCTTTCTCATCGGCCCGGCGAAGAGCATGCCCGGCTTCGCATCCTTTGGCCAGCCCTGGTCCGTGAACGCTTTGGCCCAGGCCGCCGTTCGTTTTCTCCTGGGTCGTCAAGAGACCACCCGGACCTTTCTCCGGCAGACCCGAGATCTGATGATTCAGGAAAAAGAGCGTTTTCTGGAGGCTGCAGCTGCCTGCGATGCGCTCCGTTTTTTCCCCTCTGAGACCTATTTTGTCCTGGCCTCTGTGCAGGGAACCATGGGCGTTCCGGATATCTGCCGGGGGTTGAGCCGGGAAAAGATACTGATCAGGGACTGCGGGAATTTTGAGGGGCTTCCTCCGGGCTTCCTCCGGATTTCTCTGAAGACCCGAAAGCAGAACCAGGAGCTGCTTCAAAAGCTGTTCACGCTGAGCAAGGACGCAACCCCGGTGTGCAGCACAGGAAGCAGGCTGTGATGCCCTGGTTCCCCTCTCCCTGGGCCTTGCTGCTGGCCTTTGCTCTGGACCTGATCCTTGGCGATCCGCCGTCGCTTCCCCACCCGGTCCGTTGGATGGGCCGGGCCATAGAGGTTCTGGAACCCTGGTTTCGCAAAATACCTGTGAATCGTGTCCTATCCGGCGCCTGCCTCACCGCTGTGCTGGTTCCGGGGACTTTTGTCCTGGCCTGGCTCGGTCTCCAGCTGGCCCTGCTTATCCACCCCTGGCTCCGTTTCTGTCTGGAGGCGATCTTTCTTTATTACTGCTTCTCCCTCAGATCCCTGGCCGCGGCTGCCGGGGACGTTTATCGAACCTTGACGACCAAGGGCCTGGAGCCGGCCAGGGGCAAACTGCAGATGATCGTGGGGCGTGACGTCGCGCAGCTGTCCGAAACCGGAGTGGTCCGGGGAACAGTGGAGACCGTGGCGGAAAACTTTGTGGACGGAGTCCTGTCCCCCCTGTTCTATGCGGTCCTGGGCGGGGCGCCTCTGGCTTTGGCCTTCAAGATAATCAACACCCTGGACTCCATGATCGGATATAAAAACGAGGTATACAGGGAGTTTGGCCTGATAGCCGCGCGTCTGGACGATGCCGCCAACTGGATTCCGGCCCGGCTTTCGGTGCTTATCATCAGTCTGGCTTCCTGGCTTCTTTGGGGACGGCTGCAGTCCAGCCTGCAGACCGCTTTCCGAGAGGGGAAAAATCATGCCAGCCCCAATGCCGGATATTCAGAAGCCGCTTTTGCCGGGGCTTTGCAGGTCAAGCTCGGCGGTCCGAATCACTATCAAGG
>JAABTT010000098.1 GCA_011389765.1 Desulfohalobiaceae bacterium S24
CTCGCACTCCGGGCAGATGCCGTGGGAAAATTCAGCCTCGGAATGCCTGCGCAGATAGGATTCGAGTTGATTCCAGTAGCCCTGATCGTCCCGGATCTTTTTGCAGTTGGCGCAGATGGGTATCAGTCCCTTCAGGGTCCGGACCTGCTCCAGGGTTTCCCGGAGTCGATCCCGCTCCTTGATAAGCGCAGCCTCTGCTTGGCTCTTCTCCTGTATCTCCTGCTCCAATTGCTGATTCGCGTTTTGCAGCTCAGTGGTCCGCTCCTGAACCTGATCTTCCAGATAATCCATGCTTTCTTTGAGGCCCTTGGACATGGAGTTGAACTGTTCGGCCAGATCCCGCAACTCCAGGGCCGCCGGCAGATTGACCCGGCTGCCGAGCAGGTTCGGATTTTCAGTGATGCCTGTGACCTGATTGCGCAGCACCGTCAGGGGAGTACCAACCAAGCGTTTGTGTATACCTATCAGCAGGCCATACAGTGTTGCGAGCAGAAGCAGGAGCAGGGCCGAGAGTTTCCAGGAAAAGGTATTTGCCTCGGCATAGGCCTCTTCCAAAGGAATGCGGATGGAGATAGCCGAGACCACCTCGCCGGCTTCCCGTCCAAAACTGCGCAGGGGACCGTATGCCTCCACCAGACCTTCCGGGGCCAGTTCCGGTCTGCTGTGGCAGGGCAAACAGGTCTGCTCCATGGTTTCACTCTTGCGCAGGACCTGAAAATAGCGATCCTTGTCGATGGTCCGTATCGAGCTTTGCCGGACCAGATCGGGATTCTGATTCATTTCGAGAATGAAATCCCGCTCATAGGCATCAGCCTCGTTTTCCGGACTGCGGGCGTTGATGGCGCACTCCTTGTAGTAGTAATCCGCTGCGCTCAAGTCCTGAAAGTACTTGTCGATCTCCCGCACGGCATAAGTCGAGGACATCCAGACCGGATCAAAAGGGACTTCCGATTTCGGATTCCCGGCCAGATCAAACACACTGGGCTTGAGTTGATGCGTAAAATAAGTATGGGTGGCCAGATTGCGATCCAGAATGATCCGGGCCTTGCTCTCGGCCTCGTCCAGGGCCTGCCGGCGCATGCTGCTGTTGACAAGTGACACCAGGACGATTCCGGCGACCAGGAACAGGACGCTCACTGCAATCAGGTAAAGGGTGCTCAATTTTAGATTTTTCATAGAGAGGGCTCTTTTTTCACTTATCAACTTTAGTCACTTCTTCTTCACCAGGCTCGTTGCACAGTGACCTCTGGCATTGGATAGTGCTTTGTATTTAAGGTATAGAGGATACCGCCTGTTTGCAGAAGGGTTGCGGCCAGAATGGCATCATTCACATCAATGCCACGACTCGGATTCCACTTACGGTAAAAAGCCCCGGCCCTATCGATAATTCGCTGATCAACCGGGGCGGTCTGAAATTGAGACAGAAAAAGCAACGTAGTCTGCTCCTCAGCGGGCCGCATGAAAAAAATCACTTCGGCTCGCTGCATGGCACCAATCCATAGGGTAAATCGCTCTTTGTCTCGAAGCTTTTTCAACAGCTGAAGGGCCTTTTGTTCACCGCGCAGGTGCCAGATGAGAACATCCGAATCAATATAAGCACTCATCTTTTGTATCGCTCCAGAGATTGATGCATTGCGGTCTTGCTGGTGTGAACGGTTTCAACTGTAGATTCCTCTCGCTGCCAGCTGCCACAGGTCTCATCCAGGACATCAAAATTCTGTTCCGACCCGACCTTCTGCAGATATTCCCGAACGGCCCTCTCAAGGAAAGCTTTTTTGGAAACCCCCAGCTGCCGAGCCATTACTGTGATATTGTGAATAACCGATTCATCCATCCTTGTCGAAAAAATCTTATCCATCATTGCACTCCTTGTTTCTTACGTAAGAATAATAAGGTAAGCAAAAAGAGTTGTCAAAACCTCGGCCTGGATTCTTGGAAAGGATGATGGAGAGTGGCCCCTCCCTGGTCGAGGTTTTCATTTGCGGGTTTCATGAGGATAACCACGACAAAAGCCAGGCCACTGTCTTCAGGAACTGCCGTAAAAAGGCTTTCAACAACAGTTTTTGATTTCTGGGCTTCAGGTATCGAGCAGAAAGCGCCAAGCGGGAACGACCTTTATGCTCCCGCTTTTGGTTTTGAGTTCGTCCTCTTCGGCACGGGTTACTATAATGCCTGAATCCACGCCCAGCTCCGACATCGCTTCAGCCAGGGCGCCGACCTCCCGATTTCTGGTTTTGGCGTCTGCAAGTGATTCGCAGACCTGAATCAACCACAGCGAACGGTCCTGCTGCGGCACCACAAAATCAAGCTCGCGTCCCCCTTTTGTCCTGCCGTAGAAGATGCGGTCCGAACAACGCCGAAGAGTCGTAAAAACGAGATTTTCCAACAAATGACCCGCGTTCAAGAGGATGCCCGAGGCAATGGAAGGGACAAGGGCGTGATCCACACAGTAGATCTTTTTCGGATTGGCCTTGCTGCGGGTCATGGAGGCATCGAACAGGGGGACAGTGAACAGGAAATAGGCGTCTTCGAACCATTGCAGATAGTCGGATACGGCTGACTTGGGGGCTTTGTGGCCCAGAGCCTTGAGATGGCCTGTGAGGCTGTTAATGGAGTATAATGAGGAGATGTTTTCCATCAGTCGATGGGCAAGGTCCGACAAGGCCCTGGGATGGGAGATGTCGTGACGCTCGATCAGGTCCCGGAACAGGACGGCTTCAAAATACTCCTGGTGAATCTTGACCCGAAGACGGCGGTCAAGATCGGCCACTTCTGGGAATCCACCACTTTCCCAATAGGCATCAAAGGCTTTCTGGACAGTGAATCGCTTTTTTGTCGACAGGGGGCCGGCACTGTCCACACCTCTGTAATCCAGGAATTCAGGGAAGGAAAAAGGGAAGATCTCCCAGGACAGTGCCCGGCCGCGCATCTGCGTGGCGATTTCTCTGGAGAGCATCCGGGCCGAAGACCCAGTGAGGAACACCTCACATTTTTCACTGCGCATCAATCGGTCCACAAAAGGCTCCCAGCCCTGGACCGTCTGGATTTCATCAAAAAAGCAGAAAACCTTTTCCACTCCTTTTTTTTCAGGATAGAGCGAATAATAGGCCTCTGTGATGAGCCCGAGATTTTCCTGCTGCAGGTTGTGGAGACGATCGTCGAAAAAGTTGATATACAGAATGTTTTCACGCGAAAGGCCTTCTCGAAGAAGCCGGTCCATGATCTGGAAAAGGTAGGTGGATTTGCCGCTGCGGCGGACGCCCATGAGGACCGTGGCCTTGCCGGGAACAGTTTCCAAGTTCAGGCGGCGGCTGGTCCCTGTCTCCAGGGTAAGTTCCTGGAAATCCAGAATGATAGATTTGATGGTTTCAATCATGATCCTGTTCCCTGGTCATTTTTTTCCGGAATACAAACAAAGTGGAAAAATATTTGACCAGATAGACCAAAACTTGTCAATAATTTTTACCGATAAGAATTTTGCCCACGAATGCTCACGAATTGGCCCTGCTCGGAAGCCGGTTTGTCCTGAACTTCACTTTACTTTTAAAAGTTCCAGACCATTTTTCTCCAAGTCACTGTCAAAGGAATACACGCAGTTGACCCCTCTACTTTCTGCCCACCCCAGGAGGTAACAATCAACAACATCCAAGTTCTGTGACTGAAGCCTGCTTAAACACGCAATAATGACGTTCTTGTCCGTCATCCGAATACCCGAGAATTCGACAATTCGTCGTAATTTGTCCGCTACCTCGGATCGGGGCGCCCTATAAAAGCTTGTCAGTACAAAGTAGGCCTGGAACAGTACAAGATCCGGGAGAAAAACCGACAAGCTTCCAGCCTCCAGTTTTTCAAAAAAGCCAAACACGCCTTCAAACTTCGCGTCCACATCTTGGGATGACTCAGTTAGATAACGAACGATTACATTGGTATCCAATGGAATATCACTCATTGATCATCCCCTGCTTTAAGGCCTCCTGCATCTCGCTTCGGCTTGGGAATTGTTTTCCTTTGGCATAAGCAGCCAGAGAGCCTGCCAGGACCCGGGACTCATCATTGTCAGGTTTACGAAGTTGGATTAAGCGGCGATCAAGATCGAAGTTCACTTCAATACTGTCGCCGGGTTTGATACCAAGCGCTTTACGTATTTCTGCAGGAATGACCACCTGTCCTTTGTTAAACACTTTCATCCGCATAAGCCACGCCTCCTTTGCAGCATAAGGCAAAACAGTTATACTCTAGAGTATAACACATATGTGTGATTGTCAAGCAGGCAATGAAAGGAAAAACTCAGGGGATATGGAATCTTCTTTTGTTTCGCTGGGATGGGTTTCACTAGGGCCAGCATCCCAGTACCCTTCTTTTTTGCTTCTTGGCCCAAGGTGGCTTAAATTTGCACCCCAAAGCAAGCCTAAGTTCACACTTTGGGTCAAGCCCCGATGAAGCCCCTGTCGTTGAGACAGAGAGCCCTTCGGGCTGATTGCCCAGTTGAATAGACTCGAAGAGTCTGGCCCGAAGTTTACCCGGTTAAACCTTTAGTCACTTTAGCTCACTTATCAACTTTAGGCACTTCTTCATTCCTCCAGCTCCGGATACAGCTTCTTCACGCACTCCGGGCAGATGCCGTGGGAAAATTGAGCGTCGGAGTGTCTCTGGATAAAGGATATGACTCAAGAACGAAAAGTCGTCAAAGGGGGTTTTCGGGCAACCCTGGCTTTACTGATTTCCATAAAAAATCAGGAAGACAGCGCAGAATAACCTTGAATTGCGGATACGCTCTATCACGTCAGCCAATCAACGGCCAAGCAATCAACCCAAAAAGCGCTGGCCATGTGATTGAATATTGACTATGTCTGATTTCAAACGGCCCAGTCTTCTACTTTTATTTTTTCAACGCGCCTGAACTCTTTTACATTATGCGTAACCACCGTCAGCATATTGGCCGCGGCAACAGCAGCAATCTGTGTGTCTCTCTCACTGATCATAACGCCCACTTTTTCGAGTGCAACGCGTATCACAGCATATTCCCCTGCCGCCGCCTCATCAAAAGGGTAAAGGCGCAACACCGCGGATATCTGTTTTATCTTACCTCGTCTTTCCTCTTTTTTTGCGGGAGATTTTTCTACCCCGTAGAGAATTTCAGCCAAAGTAACACTTGATATGGCCAACCGGGAAGGAGGTTTGTTTTTGACTCGCTGAATGATTTTCTCATCACCGCGCATCAAGTAGCTGACAATATTTGTATCGAGAAGATACATTTTTCCCCTGCTCAGTCCAGGCTGACCTTTTTTGCCGGGAGTGGTTCCGGTATTTCAAAATCCGGATCAGGCGTGAATGCTTCCCAAAACCCTTTTGGCCATTCGCTTCGTTCCAGGGGCTCAAGGATCACTTTTTGACCTTTCTTGCTTATTTTCACTTCATTGTCCTGAAAACGGAACTCTTTGGGAAGCCGAACGGCCTGAGACCGGCCGTTTTGAAATATTTTCGCCGTAGATTCCATAAGCTATTCCCCCATTACACTAAAAATATATACCAGTATATACCTTTTTTCACAAAAGTCAAAGATCCCGCCGTGACCGTTTTGTTCGGAATGGGGCCTGTTGGGGAATGAGGTCTGATAAAGGGCCTTTTAATGGGTGACCCCGACCTTTTTTAAACTTCCAACTTTTTTAAAAGTGAATGGAGTCGTTCGTCCATTTTTCTGAAACTTATCGAAAAACTTCTGACTGTTGAGATATGGTAAAAAAATACAAAAAAAAGTACAAGAAGAAAGACCAGCCCTCCGAGAAGAAAAGGGAACTCTCCTATGAGCACAAGGCCGTTGAGATGGCCCGGAAACACTGGGAAGAGCAGAAAAAAAAGGCCATCAATGAACGTCGTACGTTTCGTGGACTGCAAATCATTCCCACGGCGAGCTATTACGATGAATCCCAGGGATACAAACCTGGTGAAAAGAATTGGGCAGGATTCGGGTTCGATCTGCATCCCCAGGTCTCCACCATCTCCGGCGGTCTGATCCTGCTCTTTATTGTCCTCACCCTTGTCTTCAGAGAACAATCCGGGGCTTTTTTCGCCTTTAATCGAGGACTTCCGCTGACCATCCGATCCATTTTTCACCCCATTTTGGGAGACAAGATCTACGGTTTCTGGGGCAATGTCATTGATGTCCTGTCCGTCCTGGCCACGCTGTTCGGTCTGGCCACTTCACTCGGCCTGGGAATCAAGCAGGTCTCCTCAGGCCTGCAGTACTTGTTCGGTTTCCCCACATCGACAGAGTATGCACCAAACCGGTTTTGATTCAATCCATTTCAAAATCCAGAGGAACGATCTCCTGTTCCAGGACATCGTAACTGAAACACTTTTCCTGCGTAATTGTTGCAAATCAGGCAATCATAACGTAAAATACTTTTCACTTGATGAAAAAATACCCCCCTGTGCTCATCCGCTTATACTTTGGAGGTATCGCCGAGGGGCCAGGCTTCGCAGTGAGCTTCCATCTTCTAACTTGAAAACTCTGTTTTTTTCGCTTTTTTAGACACTTATAAACTTTAGGCACTTCCGCCCCAACTTTAGTCACTTATAAACTTTAGCTCACTTTAGGCACTTCCGCCCCAACTTTAGGCACTTCCGCCTCAACTTTAGTCACTTATAAACTTTAGCTCACTTTAGTCACTCTATTCACTGGAGCCCAACCAATGCCCCCAGCCTTTGATACCCGGGCCTTGCTGCAGTTAAAAAGCCCGGCAATGCACTCTGTCTACGCCAAGATCAAATCCGTTGCCGATACCCGGACCACTGTCCTGTTGTTGGGCGAGACCGGCACCGGCAAGGGAATCTTGACCAAACTGCTTCATGAATTGAGCCAGCGCAGATCCAAACCATTTGTGAGCTTCTACTGCGGGGCTGTTCCGGAAAGCCTTCTGGAAAGTGAACTCTTCGGACATGAGAAAGGTGCTTTTACCGGAGCCCATAAACGGCATCTGGGAAAATTCGAACTGGCCGAAAACGGAACCCTGTTCCTGGATGAAATCGGAACCATCAGCCTGGCCAGCCAGTTGAAACTCCTCAAAGTTCTTCAGGAACGGAGCTTCCAGCGAGTAGGCGGGGAACAGGAGATCAGTGCCGACGTCCGGATTATTGCCGCCACCAACCACGACCTCGAGGAACAGTGCAATCAGGGTTCTTTCAGAAAGGATCTCTATTACCGCTTGAATGTCTTCCCAGTTTTTGTGCCCCCCCTGCGGGAGCGCAAAGAAGACATTCTGGCCCTGGCCGAGTATTTCCTGGACCAGCTCAACGCCCTTTACGGAAAATGTATCCAGGGCCTGCAGACCCGGGTCGCCTCAGCCCTGCTCGACTACGCCTGGCCCGGCAACATCCGGGAACTGGAAAATCTCATCGAACGGGCCTATCTGCTCGAGCAGTCCCCTGAAATCGCTCCGCAATCCCTGCCTGCCGAACTCTTTGACCAGAGGCCGCCCTCTCTGACCGAAGTGCCGGTGGACATTACCCAGCCTTTGGCCAATGTCAGGACCGCCGCTGTGCAACAGGCCGAGCTCACCTATCTCAGGTGCCTTCTGGCGGCCAACCAGGGCCGCATCGACCGGAGTGCGGCTCGGGCCGGCGTATCGGTCAGACAACTCTACAATCTCATGCATAAATATCACCTCGATAAGGAAACTTTCAAAGACAATCCGGACCGGGCCTCCCAAGAAAATTCATTTTCATTCTGATTCGGAAGTTCAACTGCCGATTGGTCGGAATCATGATTTCCGACAAGCATCCTGCCGCCTGCACTTGAGAATCAGTGCTTGAAACGATTTCTCATTCCACGCCTTAAGATATACTTTTCTACCGGTAAGCAAACTTCCGATTCCCTCTTTTCCCTAATTCAAAATCCCATACCGATCCAACCCGAATTCTTGCGCAAACAAACCCTAAAATCGAGCAATCAGTATCCCTTATCGGTAAAACCAATATGGAATCAGTATACGTTTCAAAGCTGCACCTTCCGGCACCGAAATTGCTATGTCATTTTGGGGTTAGCGCAAAGAGACGAAACCCGCAAGAGAATGCCAGATATACTGATCCAATTTTGGTTTTATCTCAGGTAACCAGCTTTTATTCTTTGTCTTAACAATCGGAAATCGCAAATCGAAAATCCTATAACGCTCTGAGAAAGGAGGTGAGAATCATGTTTATTTAAATCGTAAGAACTCAGCCATTTTGCCTTTTCAAGATTCACTGGACATGCCAAGTTATCATCATTTGTAAATGCACAATATTCATGAGGTTAAAATTATGTATAGAAAATTTAGCATTTTAGTTGCTGTATTGCTGGTATTTGTTTGGGTTGGCCCAGCCTTTTCTCAAGGGCCGAAACACTGTACCGGCATTTACATCGGGAAAAATCTGACTCAAGACGGCAGCGTGCTTCTCGGCCAAAACGGAGATGAAAATTCAAGTCATTGGGTGGAAATCATTCCGGCAAAACGCCATGAAGACAAGGCCACCCTCTCGGTCGGGGTCGGCCCCGCGGCGAACTACCCGGGTAAAATCACGGAAATTCCTCAAGCAAAGAGAACCAACAAGTATATTACGGTACGTTACACCGAATATAAAGGTTTTGCTCCTCCTCTGGAAAACGGGGGGCTTAATGAACATCAGGTAAGCATTGTGGATGTCTGGTCGCCGAGTCGGAAGGAATTAGCCGATATGACCCCAAAAGGACAAACTGGATTGTCCTACAGCGATGAAGCCAGAGTAGCAATGGAACGAGCCAAATCCGCGCGGGAGGCCGCAGAGATCATAGGTCAAATGATTGAAAAATACGGCCACGCTACTTACGGAGGAAACACGCATCTGATTGCAGATCCAAATGAAGGCTGGATCATAGAACAATTTGCAGGCGGCAAGGGACTTTGGGCCGCCAAGCGCTTGGGCCCGGACGA
>JAABTT010000099.1 GCA_011389765.1 Desulfohalobiaceae bacterium S24
AACCGATTTCGATACCGATTCCGATTTCGATACCGAAAAGACCAAATCCCGAACAAACGGGTATGGAGTAGAGGGCAGAAAATTATCGCAAGAACATGAAATAATTCATGAAAACTGATAGCATCCTATTTCAAATTTCTAATTTCGAATTTCTCCCATCCAATTACCAATTTTAAACTACTAATTTCCAATGAACATCAATTCCCACATTCGAAATATCGCCATCATCGCCCATGTCGATCACGGCAAGACCACCCTGGTGGATGCCATGTTCCGTCAAAGCGGGTTGTTCCGGGCCAATCAGGAGGTCAACGAACGTCTCATGGACTCCATGGATCTGGAACGGGAGCGGGGCATCACCATTGCCGCCAAGAACTGTTCCGTGCTCTGGAAAGGGACCAGGATCAACGTCATTGACACCCCGGGCCACGCCGATTTCGGCGGCGAGGTGGAGCGGGCTCTGTCCATGGCCGACGGAGCCCTGCTCCTGGTGGACGCCTCCGAAGGCCCCCTGCCCCAGACCCGCTTTGTGCTCAAAAAGGCTTTGGAGGCGGGCCTGAAGATCATCGTGGTCATCAACAAGATCGACCGCCCGGACGCCCGGACCCATGAAGTCATGGATGAAATCTTTGATCTGCTCATCGATCTGGAAGCCACAGATGAACAGCTCGAGTTCCCCCTGCTTTATGCCGTGGCTAAAGATGGCATCGCTCAGAAGAGTCTGGAAGAAAGCGGGTCTGATATCCACGTCCTCTTGGATACAATCCTGGAGGAAATCCCGGCCCCGGCCTATGACCCGGAGGCCCCCTTTCAGATGCTGGTTTCGGATCTGGGCTATTCCGATTATGTGGGCCGGCTGGCCGTGGGAAAAATCAGCAACGGCACGGCCAAAGCCAGAAGCAGCCTGGTCTGCGTGGGGGAATCCGGGAGCGTCAGGCCGCTCAAGGTCTCCAAGCTTCAGGTTTACCAGGGAAACAGCCTCAAGGACGCCGAAGAGGTCCAGACCGGAGATATCGCGGTCCTGGCCGGTATCGAGGAAGTCAAAATCGGGGATACCATCTGCTATCCGGAACATCCCGAGCCCCTGCCCCGGATCAGGGTTGAAGAACCTACAGTTTCCATGGCCTTTCAAATCAACGACTCGCCCCTTGGGGGCCTGGAAGGCCGTTTCGTTCAGGCCGGCCGGATCCGTGACCGCCTGGAAAAGGAAACCCTGATGAACATGGCCATCAGGGTGGAAGACTCTCCGGATCGGGAAAGCATGCTGGTCAAGGGACGGGGGGAATTTCAACTGGCCATCCTCATCGAGACCATGCGCCGGGAAGGCTTTGAATTCTGTGTGGGACGGCCTGAGGTCATCTTTCGCTTCACACAAGACGGGGAAAAAACAGAACCCCTGGAACGGCTTCTGGTGGATTGCGAGGAGCAGTTTCTGGGAGTGGTCACGGAAAAGCTCTCCCTGCGCAAAGGGAAAATGACCAATCTGGTGAACAACGAGACCGGCCGGATCCGCATGGAGTTTTCCATCCCCACCCGGGGCCTTATCGGCTACCGGGATGAATTCCTGACCGATACTCGGGGGACCGGGATCCTGCACACCATTTTTGACGGCTACGGTCCCTTCCGGGGAGACTACCCCAGCCGCTTCACCGGCTCCATCGTGGCCGACCGCAGCGGCCGCTGCGTACCCTACGCCCTGTTCAATCTCGAACCCCGGGGCCGGCTATTTGTCCAGCCCGGCGATCCTTCCTACGAGGGGATGATCGTTGGCGAACACAACCGCAGTGTGGACATCGACGTCAATCCCTGCAAGGAAAAGAAACTGAGTAATGTCCGGGCCGCGGGCAAAGATGAACATGTTGTACTCTCCCCTATCAAGCCCCTGACCCTGGAACAGGCCATCAGCTTCATCCGGGAAGATGAACTCGTGGAGATCACCCCCAAGTCCATCCGGCTGCGCAAGGCCCTGCTCTCGGGCCAGAAGCGCCACAGCCAGACCGGGCGGAAGAAAGTGAGGGAGTGATTCTATGGAAAAATTTGGATTTTGGATTGCGGATTTTGGATTGCAGAAGGAAAGACAGGTGGAATGAGTTGCAAATAAGAATAGAGTGCATTTTTTTCTGCAATATTCAATAGTCATTATTCAATCCCAATGACCTGGTTCAAAGGCTCCCTCAGGCTCCTGCTGCCCTACTTCATCGAGAACAAGCAGGCCATCGCCATCGGGCTTGTGAGCCTGATCATTGTAGATTGTCTGCAGCTGCTCATCCCCAGGGTCATCAAGCATGTCGTGGACGACCTGACCGACCTCAGCCTGACCTTTGAAAAACTCTTTTTCTACGCCTCGGCCATTGTGTTGCTGGCCGCTTTTCTGGCCCTGTTCCGCTACCTCTGGCGGCGCTGCCTGCTCGGAACCTCCCGCCGGGTGGAACAGGGGCTGCGCGACCGACTCTTTGCCCATCTCCAGACCCTGTCCCCGGCCTATTTCGATCGGACCAAGACCGGGGATCTCATGGCCCACGCCAGCAACGACGTCAATCAGATCCGCATGGCCACGGGCATGGGTCTGGTGGCCCTCAACGATGCCGTCTTCCTCGGCCTGGCCGCCATCGCCTTCATGGGCTACATCAACTGGGAACTGACCCTCTACGTACTCCTGCCCATGCCCGGCATCATCATCGGCACCAAACTGCTCACCCAAAAGATGCACCAGCGCTACAAATCGGTCCAGGCCTCCTTTTCCGAACTGACCGAGGCCATCCGGGAACGCATTGCCGGGATCCGGCTCATCAAGGCCTACAACCTGGAAGGCCTGGAACGCGATCAGGTGGGGGCGCATTCTCGGAATTACGTCCGGGAAAACATGTCTCTGATCAAGATCACCGGCGGCTTCATGCCCCTGCTCATCTTCTTCTCCAACCTGAGCCTGGCCATCTTCCTCTACATGGGCGGCCGGAAAACCATTCAGGGCGATATCAGCACCGGGGATTTTGTGGCTTTCATCAGCTATCTCCGGCTTCTGACCTGGCCCATGATGGCTATGGGCTGGGTGGTCAATCTCATCCAGCGGGGTCGGGCCTCCCTGGATCGCATCCAGACGGTTCTCGAGACCGAACCTGAAATCAAACCCCGAGCGCCGGTGGCTCACCTGAAGGACCCATTCAGGTCCCTTTGCTTTGAAGGGGTGGACTTTGCCTATCCCGCGGCTCAAGATATTCCAGTCTTGGAGGACATTCACCTGGAGCTCCGGGCCGGCTCCAGTCTGGGCATCACCGGACCGCCGGGAAGCGGCAAGACGAGCCTCATTCGGCTCATCCCCAGGCTCTACGACGTCTGCCGGGGGCGCATAGCTGTGAATGATAGTGACATCCGGCGGCTTCCCCTGGAGGAGCTCCGGGGCCTCATTTCCTTTGTCCCTCAGAACGTCTTCCTCTTTGCCGGCAGCATCCGGGAAAACATAACCTTTGACGATCCCGAGGTCTCGGAAAACGATCTGCTCCAGGCCCTGGAGCAGGCCGCTGTCCT
The DNA here is from genome assembly GCA_011389765.1 of Desulfohalobiaceae bacterium S24. Lineage (GTDB taxonomy): Bacteria > Desulfobacterota > Desulfovibrionia > Desulfovibrionales > Desulfothermaceae > JAABTT01. The sequence continues at coordinate 3,526 of JAABTT010000099.1, forward strand.
GGAAATGGTTCAGTCCATGCCGCAAGGAACGGACACTCCCATCGGCGAACGGGGGGTCATGCTCTCCGGGGGGCAGAAGCAGCGCATCGCCCTGGCCAGGGCCTTTCTCCAGCCCCGGCCCATCCTCATCCTGGACGATCCGGTCAGCCAGGTGGACAACCGGACCGGCAAGCAAATCACCGCCAATATCCGGAACATTGCCCGGAAACGCACCACGATCATTGTTTCGCACCGCCTGTCTGCTCTGTCCTCGGCCGAGATCATCGTCAGCCTTGAAAACGGACGCATCGTAGAATCCGGAACGCATGAGCAGCTTCAGGCCAATCAGGGCTTCTACGCACGCATCGCCGGGATGCAGGAACTGGAGGAGGCAGGGGAATAGAAATTGGAAATTGGAAATTCGAAATTGGTGAAGAGATAAATCGGGATCGCTATCGGGATCGAAGCGACATGAAGCTTGGACACGACAAAAGGAAAACGATTTCGATACCGATAGCGATTTCGATACCGAAAAGACCAAATCCCGGGCAGTGGGTATGGATCAGAGGGCAGAAAATCATCGGATGAACGTCGAACATCGAATGTCCAGCATTGAATGGTGAATGAAAAAAGCATTATGAGGTTGCTCATATCCAATTTCAAATTTCTAATTTCTGACAAAAATGTCTACTGAAACCGACCTTTTTGCCGAAGAACGCCTGGAAAAAGGCTACAACCTCAGTATCCTGGGACGGCTGACGCCCTTTGTCCGGCCCCAGGGCAGGCTGGTGCTGTTGTCCATACTCCTGGTTTCCCTGTTCACCCTCTGTGAACTGGCCATCCCCTATTTCAGCAAAGTGGCCATCGACGATTACATCGTGCCCGGCTACCAGGAGGCCGGTTCTTCGGAAACGGGCCGGGTGCTGGAAATTCAGCTGGACTCTCCTGAAGTGCGGGAGGTGGTGGCCGCCCATAAAGAACTGTTCAGCCTGAACAAGGACCAGGCCCGCATCCCTTTGGCGGATCTCCAGACCCTGGATAAACAGGAGATCAACGTTCTGAGGCAGCGGGACCTGCAGGGCATCGGTCGGGTGGCCGGCTTCTTCATCCTGCTGACCCTGTTCAGCTACGGGGTCCACTTTGCCCAGCAGGTGATCATGGAACTCACCGGACAGCGCATCATGCACGGCCTGCGCATGGCGGTCTATGATAAAATCCAACGCTTGTCCTTCGGTTTTTTCAACCGCCACCCCGTAGGCCGGCTGGTGACCCGGGCCAGCAATGACGTCCAGAACATGTATGAGTTTTTCACCAACGTCATCTCCTTCGTGTTCAAGGATGTCTTTATGCTCCTGGGGATCGCCCTGATCCTGTTCAGCCTGAACTGGCAGCTGACCCTGGTTTCCTTCAGCCTGATCCCCTTGACCGCTGTGGCCTCGACCCTCTTTGCCCGGCGGGCCCGGGATATCTTCCGGATTCTCAGGATCAAGGCCGCGGAAATCAACACCCGTTTTGCGGAATCCATCGAAGGCCTGTCCGTGATCCAGCTCTTTCTCAAGGAAGTGCAGAGCCGGGGCAAAATGGAAAAGCTGAACCGGGAAAACTACGCGGCCGGCCTGGAGCAGATCCGGATACTCGGGGTCTTCCTGCCTCTGGTGGAATTTTTTGGATTTCTGGCCACCGGGATCATAGTACTCTACGGCGGTTCCAAGGTCATGGGCCAGACCCTGAGTCTGGGCACTCTGGTGGCCTTTTTGTCCTATATCCGGATGTTTTTCCGCCCCCTGCGGGACCTGGCCGAAAAATTCAATATCCTGCAAAACGCCCTGACCTCTGCCGAACGCATCTTTCAGATCCTGGATAACAAGCGGGATATCGATCCGGGTTCGCAAGCGGGTACTGTTCCTTCCTCCCGGGAAATCATCCAACGCATCGAGTTCAAAGACGTCTCCTTTGCCTACACCCCGGAAGAACCTATTCTGGAGAATATCTCCCTGCAGATCGAGCCCGGCGAAAACTTGGCTTTGGTCGGCCCCACCGGCTCGGGCAAGAGCACCCTGATCAGCCTGCTGGCCGGGTTTTACAGGCCGGATTCCGGACAAATCCTGATCAACGGCCGGGATCAGCGGGACTGGGACATCGCCGCTCTCCGTGCCGGCATGGCCCTCATCCTCCAGGATCAGTTTCTGTTTTCCGGAACCGTCCGGGAGAACATCCTCCAGGGCAACCCCGGTTTATCCGAGGACCGCCTGCAGCAGATCCTCGAGGATTCCAACGCCAATGCCGTGGTTCAGCGCCTGCCCCAGGGGCTGGAGACCCAGCTCAAACAAGGCGGGGCCTCCATCTCCAGCGGACAACGGCAGCTTATCTCCATCGCCAGGGCCTTTGCCCGGAACGCCAACCTGCTCATCCTGGACGAAGCCACTTCATCCATTGACTCCAAGACCGAGGAGGACATCCAGCAGGCGGTCAAACGCCTGATGCAGGGTCGGACCTGCATCAGCATTGCCCACCGGCCCTCGGCTGCCCGCAATGCCTCCAGGATCATCGTTCTGCACCAGGGACGGATCATCGAGAGCGGCAGCCACAGTGAACTTGTCCGTCAACAGGGTTTCTACGCCAGGCTGCGCAGCCTCCAGACCTGAGTCTGTTCAGGCCGGCAGAATCTGCACAGAATATTTCGTTCGACGCAGTTTTTATCGCACCTCGAAACATCTGTCAGCGCATTGTCTAAATCATTCTTGTGTCCGGCCGATACGTAGTGTAGTGCCGGCCGAACTCAGTTCCTCTGAATACAACGGCAGACGAGGATCTCTTGAATTTGTTCCCTCTCTCTTCCTGGCTGCAGAGACTCACCTCCCTGGAGAACTCATTGCTGCCCGCCTATGTCTGGAAAGCGGACACCCTGACCTTCTGGCGGGAACGCATCCTGTTTTTCATCTGCTTCATCGCCGCCGTACTGGGTCCCATCGCCCTCATCCCCTCCATTTTCCTGGCCTATGCCGAAGGTTTCTGGCAGGTAATCTGCATTGACCTCGTGGCTTACTTCACGGCCATCTTCGTGCTGGTGGGGCGGAGGCTGCCCCTGAAACTGCGGGCTGGTGCGGCCTGTTTTCTTCTGTATCTTCTGGGCATCGGCCTGTTGTTCGCCCTCGGGCCGTACGGCGCTGGATATATCTGGCTGTTCGGAGCCTCGGTCCTCATGAGTGCGATCCTCGGTCTCCGGGCCGCGGTCTGGTCCCTGTTGCTGAACACCGCAGCGCTTCTCGCCGTCCAGGCGTACATACTCTTCGGCAACCCGGCCTGGATCCAGTCCTATGACAACGCCGCCCAGAGATGGCTGGTGATGACCGTCAATTTTCTCCTGCTCAACGCCCTGGTCACCTTTACCACCGGGTTCATGCTCAACGGGCTGAAAAAGGCGGTCCTGAGAGAACAAGACGTCAGCCGCGGGCTGCGCCAGAGCCGGGATGAACGGAACCTGCTCCTGCTGGCCATCGAGCAGGCCGAGGAGATGATCCTGGTCACCGACGTCCGGGGTATGATGGAATACGTCAATCCGGCCTTCACCCGGGTCACCGGGTATACCCGGGATGAAATCCAGGACTGCAGTCTGGATCTCATTACGGACCAGGAACAGGACAAAGCGGTGGTCCGGGGCGTGTGGCGGGCCATCGCCCGGGGGCTTCCCTGGAAAGGCCAGCTTAAGGGGCTGACCAAATCGGGCCGCACCTTTATCCAGGAGGCCTCCATCACCCCGATTGTCGATGCCTCCCATCAGCTGTCCAATTTTATCGCTGTAAATCGGGATATTACCGAACAGCTGCGCTTGAGCAGGGAAAAAAGCAAGCTCGAGGATGATTACCGGCAAATTCAAAAAGTCGAGGCTCTGGGCACCCTGACCGGGGGCATCGCCCATGACTTCAACAATATCCTGGGGATCATTCTGGGCTACACCGAACTGAGCGAAAACGTTGTTCCCCAAGAGAATCCTTCCCGGGAATTCTTGCTGGAGGTCAAGAAAGCCAGCCTGCGGGGCCGGGATATCGTCAGCCAACTCCTGACCTTCAGTCGGGAAAAAGGGGACAAGCAGGCGGTCATCGACATCACGCCGGTGATCAAAGAGGGTCTGAAGATGCTTCGCTCCACCCTGCCCAGCAGCGTGGAATTCCAGGAGTCCTTTGCCCGGGACCTCTCCCGGATCCAGGGGGATCCAACACAGATGCACCAGATTCTGGTCAATCTCTGCACCAATGCCCACCATGCCATGGAGGAACAGGGGGGAGTGATCAGCATCGGCCTCGAGGACACGCGCCTGGAGCACAAAGGTTTCGATTATCTTCCCGCCCTCTCCCCCGGAGAATTCGTCAGGCTCACCATCGCGGATACCGGCCGGGGCATCCCGGACATGGACCGCACCCGGATATTCGACCCCTACTTCACCACCAAGGACAAGGACAAGGGCACAGGCCTCGGGCTCTCTGTGGTACTGGGGATCGTCAAGAGCCACGGCGGCGGAATCAAATGCGAGAGCACCCCAGGCAGGGGCACCGTTTTTGAAATCCTGCTCCCGGCGGTCCAGGCAGAGCCGGAGAGCACGGAAGCCCAGGAAGCCGTCCCCTTTCCCAGGGGCTCGGAAATTATCCTGTTCGTGGACGATGAATCCATGATCGCCAACCTGAACAAGGAACGTCTGGAGCGCCTGGGCTACACTGTCACCGGCATGACCGATCCGATCCGGGCCCTGGATCAGGTCCGGGAGGACCCGGACCGCTTCGACCTGGTGATCACGGACATGACCATGCCCAAGATGACCGGGGACCGGCTGTTTCTGGAAATTCACAACCTCCGTCCCGACCTGCCCGTGATCCTCAGCACCGGTCACAGCGAACGTATCTCCCGGGAATCCGCCCTGGAGATCGGCCTGGCCGAATACCTGGAAAAGCCCTTGGATTTACAGACCCTGGCCGTGGCCGTGCGCAAGGTACTGGATGCATAATCGGCCTGCCTTATCGGTTAATCTCTCGTACGAAACGAGACGTTGCTTTCTCCGTCACCCCGGCGTAGGCCGGGGTCCAGCTTTTTCAGTCTGGATTCCGGTCCCGGATCGGGGTCCGGGATGACGTTCTTTTGCCGGAATGACGGAGGAGGTGACTCAAAGTTTCTTCACTGATCAAACTGGCAGTCGTTGATGTACACGACAAACAACACAACACTATAGTTGCATATTACAATAAATATCAATCAATTATGTGTCAGCTTTGCCAGAGGCAAAGCTCGTATGAAACTTCAGATTTTTCCCATCGCTATCGCTATCGGAATCGGTATCGAGAAATGATATGATGAGGATAAAGACTTCGATTCCGATAGCGATAGCGATACCGACCGCGATTTCTTCCCAAAGTTTCTTTTTCGATCAAACTGGACGTCTGCGGCCAG